>JAESSM010000208.1 GCA_016764115.1 Bacteroidia bacterium
TGGCAAACATTTTTATTTTCTTAACCCGAAATCAGAAAATCTAAATATAAACGCACAGCAATGTGTATAGGCCATAACTATCCTACGGATGGTAACGCCCATACACTCCATGTTGGCACAAAACAATCAAAAATGAAAAGGGTATTAATACTGTTAATGTTAACATTCGGCTTGAAGAGCTACGCAACCATTTACCAGGTTGGTTCCGCAAAAACATATGTTTCACCCAATGCCCTCTACACGGCTAGTGTGGTTTTGGATGGAGATACTATTGAAATTGATGCTGAAACATATACAGGGCAACCCGCATTGGCTGTCTGGCAAAGTAACGACCTGTTGATCAGAGGAGTTGGAGGCCGTCCTCACTTAGTTGCTAATGGCGAATATATTTGGGGGAAAGGAATTTGGGTTGTTGCTGGTGATAATATCGTAGTGGAAAACATTGAGTTTTCAGGAGCTGCGGTTCCAAGTATGAATGGAGCAGGCATCAGATTAGATGGAGCTGGATTGACGGTAAGGGATTGTTATTTCCATGATAATGAGAATGGGATTTTAGTTACTAATAATGCCGGGGTTGGAGATTTACTGATAGAGTTTTCAGAATTCGATAACAACGGTTTTGGAGATGGCTTATCTCACAATTTGTATGTCGGAAAAATAAATAAGCTGACCTTCCGATTCAATAATACACACCATGCAAAAATAGGACACAACCTAAAATCAAGAGCGACAGAAAATTACATTCTCTACAATCGCTTAATGGATGAACAATCGGGAACTTCCAGCAGATTAATAGACTTGCCCAATGGAGGGTTCTCTATTGTGATGGGAAATTTAATTATGCAAGGAGATAATGCCCCCAACAAAAACATGGTTGGTTATGGACTGGAAGGCCTGGTCAATACTCCTCCTCATGAACTGCATATCATCAATAACACTTTCGTCAATAAACGAGTGGCATCGTGTACTTTCGTAGACATTGAAAGTGGAACAACCGTTGCAAATGTTTCTAATAATATTTTTGCAGGAGATGGTGTCCTAATTAATGGAACCACCACCACCATGAACACAAACTATGTTGACGCAACTATTTCAAATGTGGGGTTTGTAAATGAAGCAGGCTACGACTATCATCTTAATTCAAATTCTCCTGCATTAGATTATGGCACTCCGATTAATCCTGTAAATGGTTATTCGCTTACACCTGATTCAATATATGAACACCCAACAAATTTCGGATTGAGATCGGTTGTAAATAGTATAATTGATGCGGGAGCTTACGAATATGGAGTAACAAGTTCAATTCCTGATCTCTTAGCTGAAGAATTGTTGATTTACCCCAATCCAACAAAGGGAATATTGACAGTTGAGCGTGAAGCTAATCAAATCAAGAAGTTAAGTGTTTTCAACGCATTAGGCAGCATGATCTCATCAACATCAAATTCGAACACAGTTGATTTATCAACTATACACAACGGAATTTATTTCCTGAGAGTTGAGATGAAGGACGGGAAAGATATCGTCCAGCCAATTATTAAGGAATAAGTACCGGGTGCCAACACTTAAGCTCTAATGCAGTGTTTTAGGACAACAGTTCGTGATAGCGGCTGTGGATCCCAACCTCCGGATAGCGATGTTGGCAAAAAGCACCGGCTTTGTTTTCAGCTATAGGTGTTCAATGAGTTGATTTAGAACACTGATTCTCTTACTTTTAACGCGCAACCTATTCAAAAAGCAAGTTGCGATTGAGCAGCTTAAACACTGTAATAGCAACCAATCTCTCCAGAAAATAAAAAATCTTTTAGGTCAGGGTTTGAAGTTAATAATTTGGACAACAGCGATTTGAGAAAACGGGTTCATAATTATATAAAAAAAATATAGTTTTATACATACGTTGTGGATAATTATATGAAAGAGAACTTCCATAATTTCAGAGAAAGAATCATTTTTTACAGAGGAAGCATTCATCAAATTGAAGCCCATTTAGACGAATTTGTAAACTTCACAAAAGACAGTTATTCTAAACTCAATACAGACCTAGTGATACCGATAACTGGGAGTAGATTAGTTTATAGAAATATAGTGACTCGCAAGCATGAAATTTCAGACATGCGTTCTGCGGAGATTAACAATTTAGAAGAAAAGATAAGTGAAGTAAAAAACCACTATGCTAATTATTGTACTGCTCAATGTTTTGAATCATTGCTAAAGAATCTCCTGACTTCATATTACATTTCAAACCCTGAATTTTGTCATCAAAACGAAATCGAACTGAAAATCACAGATTTTACAACGTGCAAAGAATCACTTGTCAATTCGATAAAAGGAAAAAGAGATAACAAATACAATAAACAATAGTTTGAAAAATTATATCAAATCTCACCAGAGATAAAGTTATATGAAACACGAAACTTCATAGACTTTGATTTTCAACAATGGTATGAGGTAATGACTGAAGTGAGACATTCGATTACGCATTCTAACTCTGTATTGAATTTGAAAAAGATGGTTGAATGGAGTGCTTTTCAACAAAGACTTTTTAAAGAGATCTTTTCAAATGATGTCGTAGAACATTCAAGTATTGTAATCGCTACGATTGATAATTTTGATTATATCACGGAAAAATTAATGCAGCATGCTCAAGTTTCAATTTCATAAGTTTCGTGTATAAAACAAGATATTTTTTCCTGTTTTCCAACCTTTTCATGTTAGATGGCCCCTAAGTTAAAAGGAGATTTGATAACGGTTTTCAAAATGAACGAAGAGCTACTAATAGAAGGCGCTATTGCCGGAAACCGCAAAATGCAGTATGCCATTTACGAACAAAACAAAGGCATGATGTTTTCGATGATACTGCGAATAGTAGTGGACATAGCCGAGTCAGAAGATGTTCTTCAAGAGACATTTATTGAAGTGTTTAGAGATTTGAAAAACTTTCAGCGTAAGTCGACTTTATCCACATGGATGAACAAAATCGCTATTCGAAAAGCGATAAGAAAAACGAAGCGACAAATTGATACCGACTCATTTTCTGAAGATTATAAACTTGAAATGGAAGACGGTAGAGACTACTTAACGGGAGAAGATCTCGATCGGGCCATTAAATCATTACCCACCAAATGCCGAACGGTTTTTTGCATGATTGAGGTAGAAGGATATAAACACCAAGAGGTTGCTGAAATGCTGCGTATCTCAGAGGGGACATCAAAGTCCCAGCTATCTTATGCAAAGAAACTTCTACAGCAAATGCTTAGTGAATACAGATAGGACATGGCACAACAAGAAAACATATATAAGGTGATTAAGGATTTACCAGCATTTAATCCTTCGGGCCAGGTGTGGAAGAAAATAGAGCAAACACTAGACAAAGATCAGCAAATCTCGGAATTAATTCAGCATCTACCTATAAATGAACCAGGAATTTCAGCATGGGATAATATTACAGGATCCTTGACTGATGAAAACAAAGTGAAACGCTTCAAGAGGATTTTTGACACAAAGCACCTGGCCATCGCAGCATCAATTGCTCTGCTTGTTGGATTAGGTTTTTATTTCGAACAAACAAGAGTAGGTGAACAGATTGCTTACAGCGTTGAAATAGGCGAATGGCCTGTGGTTAAATCACAAGAATTTGAGAGTAGTGAAGATAAAGAGCTCCGCAACTTTATAGCACAGAGCTGTAGTACCATACCTAATCCATGCGATAGTGAAGTTTTTAAGGCACTGCTTAGTGAGCTTGATGAATTTGAAGACAGTTTAGCAGAATTAGATATGATGAGCGAAATGTACGGACAAGATGAGAATCTTGCTCAGACCCGAGTAGAACTTGAGAATAGCCGTATAGAAGTGATGAATGAATTGATTCAGTTGCTCATTTGAATTCCATGAACACGAAACACCTTGCAGAAATTTTGAACATAAGTATATACCTAAAAGATATGAAAGCAAACAAAATAGTCCACAGCTTACAACTAATTACGACCATACTCTGCGCTTTACTATCGGTGAGTGCCATTGGTCAAGATAAGATTCAAGTTGTAACCAAAACCATTGAGAAGCAATTTGAATACACGTATGGGCAAACCATCGAGTTGAAAGCGGAAAAAGCCAACGTGATGGTAACTGGAACCAAAGGAAACAAAGTTGCACTTCAAGTTCAGTTTATTGCTAAACACCCGTCAAAGGCAGTTGCCGAAAGGGAATTGTCTTACTTAAAATTTGGCGTGAACAATCGCGACCGAACGTTAGAGCTCACCAACTTCATAGCTATTCCGAAAGAAATAAAAGGAGTAGAATCGAAGCTAGAGATACGATTCATATTGAGCGTGCCCGATCACTGCAATCTAAAAATCTACAACAGGTACGGAAGGACGGGCCTTTCAGATGTGGTCGGGGATATCCTAATTGACTCTCGCTTCGGAAATGTAAGTGCTGGTATGGTTGGAGGGAAAGTCGAGTTGATAACTCACTTTGGAGAACTCGAAGTACAACAGCTAAGTGGCACTGCTTCTATTATTAGTCAAAAAACGAAAATTCGATTGCTCGATGTAAACGCTACGCTAACCGTAGAAAGTAAATATGGGAAGTGCTATGTGGGGTTGAACGATGGCTGCAATAAGGATATTAAGATCATATCGGAAAAGGCAGAAGTGCGATTATATACCAATTCATTTGATCGCTTCAACTACGATCTAACTGGTAAAGAGGTATCAATTCCAGATCTAAATACCGAAGTAAGATCGAGAGACAAGAAGGCGACCTTCAAAAAGGAATTCAACAAAACCAATAAGGAAATTAAAATATCAACTACAAATTATCCAGTTATTATAACAACGAACAAACAAGATGTATTATGAAGAAGAAGATATTATATTCAACAGCCGTAGCTTTTATACTTGGTTTATCAATTAACCACAAAGTATTAGCGCAAAATGATAAAATAACTTATAGTGTGGAGGAAAAAGACACGGCACATTATTCTGTTGGTGATAGATACGATTACATTACACGAGCACATATTGAAGAAAAATCGATGTTTAGAATTGGAGTAAGAGGCGGAGGAATTAGCTCTGGACCATCAAATTTTCCCAGAATACATACTTTTACCACAGTAGAATTTGAACGCAAAATTGGAATCCAATTTTCGTTCGTAGCTGGAGTCAACGCTGTATTTCAGAGTTCCCCATTTGCATCAAGTGCATCGTTGAATGCTTCCCTAAGATATTACTATAACATGCGTAAACGTGTAAGAAAAGGTATGGGAGCGAATAATCTTAGTGCCAATTATTTTGCAGCACGGTTAAGCAACATTGCGGGGCTAAGTTTCACATCTGATCAATCGCTGAGTTTTGAACCTAAAATTCAAGTTCTCTATGGATTGCAGAGGAGATTAGGAAAGCGCTGGTATTTCAATGCAGCTGTCGGTCCAGGTATAAACCTTACGAACGGCCATTTCGACCTGATCAATTTTGATGTTTCCATTGGGATAGGGTTTTGATTGGGGTTGGTCCGCGGATTCCGCAGATTAGAGGGCTAAGATTGGTTTTGTCACATTAATCGTGTTCAAAATCTAAACCGGTAGATGTGGGAAACACGACTAACCTTAATGCTATGTATAAGCACCACAGATATCCCAAAGCGATCATTCTGCAAGCTGTTTATTTCAAATTAAGGTTCACTTTGAGCTATCGAGATGTTGAATAGTTCCTCAAAATACGTGGAGTAGAGGTGAATCATTCCACGGTGCATCGGTCGGTATTTAAGTTTAGAGACCTTTGCTCAGCACATATTTATACAATTATTTGATTATTAACTATTTATTGTTACTAGTAACAAATCGTTGTATCTCTCGTTATGTCAATCAAAAAAAGATTGCCCATTGTTGTCACAGCTAATACTGCATAAATTTACTGACATTAATTTGTGAATTAATGCACTAGCGGGATGATACGCTTCATATACTCAACCTTGTAGCCAATAAAAAAAGATTCAATGTACATTCCAAATTATTATAAGAACGAGAATATAGAAGAAGTGAGAAGCTTTTTAATTAAAAACAGCTTCGGAATTTTGATAAATCAAGGCAATGGAA
>JAESSM010000062.1 GCA_016764115.1 Bacteroidia bacterium
CATATTTTCACATTTTTGTTTGAATAAGCAACTGATTGTCTTATTTGGTCATAAACCCTACCTGTAGAAAAGTTGGCAAAAGTTCCGGTGTAAGGAATCTTTCCTCCAATGGTCATGCCTGCCGCAACTCCTATCATGTTTGCCTCGGCTACACCACATTGAAAATACCTATCAGGAAAATCGTTTATGAAGTTATCCATTTTTAGAGATCCTGATAGATCGGCACATAAGGCAACTACATTTGGGTTCTTTTTTCCTAGTTCATGCAATCCAGCACCAAATCCTGAACGAGTTGCTAATTTTTCAGAAGAATCAAACTTTTTCATTTACCTATTTTTTGAGTTGCGAATATACAAATTAGTCTTAATCAAAATTATCATCATTAATATATTTTAACCGAAGCTCCTGCTCCTGAAGATACCTGAAAGTCACGCTCTACAGTGTATGCAGATTTTTTTGCATTAGTGGATCTAAACACCACTCTATAATTTCCAGGCTGTAATTTTAAATTCTGATTCAAGGATTCTGTATTTAAATTACATACCCAAACTAATTCATCATTACCCATTTGATAAACACTTCCATATCCTCTTTTGGCACTCATGATCGTAATATTTCCTGGAGTTGGAATCTGGATTGTGGTAGTATGACTTTGAGATACCTTTACATCTTCTAAATAAATTCTTGGCAAGGTTAATACTTCTAAATCATATTTTCCTACTAAATACTTTTCCTTTGCTCCAAATAGCTGCAAATTCAACGTTCTGCAACTGTCCGCTTGTTTTACAATGCATTGAAGGTTTTTATATACCGACCTGCCTTCGATAGCTATTTCTAAAATTCCTTGAGGTGCATCAACAGGAATGATATTATGCTTACCGGAGATCAATTTAATGTTCTTCTTCTTTATGGAAGGAATGGTATGTACTTCCAAGTTGTATTCATAAACAGGATCTAATACAAGTGTATCTGGTACTCCTCTGCTGTTCAATGTATGAACATAATTATATCTAATTGTACTTGTTTCGACATCATAAAATGTCATATTTACATTGGTTTCTGTAGCCATCCCACTTTTATCAAGTAAATTGACCTGAGTAGTGGTCGTATTTAATGCCTGGGAAATTACAACTCCCAAAACTTGTTCAAAGGCAGTTTCATTGACTGCGTCATAATATGAACCCACACACCCGAAATAATCGCTGTAATCCCTTTCTAATCCAATACCAATAACAAATGGTTTAAGAAAAATACCCTTCTTTTGAAGAGCCATAGAAACTGCACATGGATCTTCTTTGCAGGACTCCACACCATCTGTAATTAGAATAATAATATTTCTACTCTTTCTATCGGTTGGAAAATCGCTGGCCGCTTGCAATAACGAGTAACCAATTGGTGTTTGCCCTTTGGGGTTAATAGACGCTAGTTTATCCTTGATCCTTTGAGCATTATCAGGTGCAAACGGTACTTCAAGTTTTGTATCCTTGCAGTCATTATCATTACGTGGAGATTGATGCCCATAAACTCTCAGCGCTACTTCTAAATTGTCATACACTGATAAACTATCTATTATTTTACCCAACAACCGTTTAGCAACTTTTATTTTCATGCCACTTTCCCAGTTACCATGCATACTTCCGGAAGCATCCAATAAGAATAAGATACGATTTAGCTTTTCTTCTTTTTCGGTTTGAGCATAAGAAGAATGAGCAATCAAAAAACTGCAAAGAAAAATAGGCAAGAACTGAAGTAACCTAAAAATTCTCAAATTAGAATAGCTAATAGTTAATAGCTTATAGAACGAATCAACGATTTTATTAGTAGTCCCCTAGTGTCTCTTCCAATTGTGATAAAGCTTCATCCTTTTGTTCATCATTTGGAGCTACTCCATGCCATTTATAATTATCAGTCATATAGTCAACTCCCTTACCCATAGAGGTACTCATTAAGATCATTATCGGCTTACCTTTACCTGTGGCCTTTTTCGCTTCAGCCAAAGTATCTAGAATAGCATTCATAGCATGACCATCTAATTCAATAGTATGCCAACCAAAAGCATCCCATTTAGCTTTCAAATCACCTAAAGGAATTATGTCATCGACAGGCCCATCAATTTGCTGACCGTTATAATCTACAGTTGATATAATATTATCTACTTTGTGTTTAACTGCGAACATAGCTGCTTCCCAGTTTTGACCTTCCTGAAGTTCTCCATCACCATGTAAGGAATAAACAAGATGTTCATCTCCATTTAATTTCTTGGTAATTGCTGCTCCGACAGCAACAGACAATCCTTGACCCAATGAACCTGAAGCTATTCTTATGCCTGGTAAATCTTCTTCAGTAGCAGGGTGGCCTTGTAACCTGCTGTTTAGTTTTCTAAATGTTCCTAATTCTGCAGTATCAAAATATCCCGATCTTGCCAAAACACTGTACCAGCCTGGGCAAATATGTCCATTTGATAAAAAGAAAATATCCTCATTTTCTCCATTCATATTAAAAGCTGAATCGTGCTTCATAACTTCAAAATACATCGCAGTAAAGTAATCAGCACAACCTAAAGAACCCCCGGGATGCCCGCATTTAGCACCATGGGTCATTCTAATTACATCTCTTCTTACTTGTGTTGCAATCTTTTGTAACTCTTCTATATCAGGCATTTCAGTCAATTATTTATAAGTAGCAAAGTTATTGTTTTTTTTAATTAGGACTTTTGAAGTTTTCAACAATATGTTGGTTTTATCCCAGCTCATAATCCGAAAGATCGTTACCTCTCAAAAACTCTTTTGTTTCCATTCTTTTTCTTCCCTCTAATTGAATTTCAAGCAAGTTTACATAACCATCTTGAACGGCAACCTTCATATTGGATTTGTTATCTGAAATAATTGTCCCCACCGGTCTGTTTGGTTTTGCAATTTCGTGGTGAGCACTATATATTTTTAAAATTTTTCCGAACCCATTCTCTATATGTACCAGCTTGGTCCAAGCAACAGGATAAGGACTTAATCCTCTTATAAATTTATTTATACTATCTACAGTATTATGCCAATTAACTTTGCAATCTTCCTTATAAATCTTTGGAGCAGTTTTTAGTTCTTCTTCTACTTTTTGAGGTAAATCAGGATTTATACCTTTATCAATAGCATTTATCGTTTTTGCTACCAACTCAGCACCTGCGTTCATTAACTTATCATGTAGCATCCCAGCGGTTTCACCGTTGTCTATTGATACTTTTTCCTGGTAAATAATATTTCCGGTATCAATTTTATGATTTATAAAGAAAGTGGTAACACCAGTATAATTTTCGCCATTAATGATTGCCCAATTAATTGGTGCTGCTCCCCTGTACTGGGGTAACAAAGAGGCGTGCAAATTAAAAGTTCCATGTTTTGGTATTCTCCACACGGCCTCTGGTAACATCCTGAAAGCAACCACTACAAAAACATCTGGATCTAGAGCTTTTAAATTATTTATAAAAGATTCATCCCTTAATTTTTCCGGTTGAAATAGTGTTAATTTATTTTCTACAGCATACTTTTTTACAGCGGATTCTGATAACTTCTTACCTCGACCTGCTGGCTTATCAGGTACACTAACAACCTCAACTACATTGTAATTACTATTTACTAAAGCATTTAATGATGCAACTGCAAAATCAG
>JAESSM010000063.1 GCA_016764115.1 Bacteroidia bacterium
AAAACGGTAAAAGATTTAGCGGAGTTTGTAATTGAAATTCCACATACATATGAAATGTTTGCTCCACTTTTAGCAATTATCCCGCTTCAGTTGCTTTCTTATCACATTGCAGTAATGAGAGGTTGTGATGTTGACCAACCGAGAAATTTGGCAAAATCTGTTACGGTAGAATAGCTCAAACCATTAAATTACACCCTCTCACATCACTGGTATCAAATCTTCCTAATACTTCAAAATTTCCATTTTTGTGACATTTGCCAAGGTCCTGACTTGCAATAAATGAGCAGGAATATACATTTGCAAGATCAATAATGTTAATTCCTCCAGTTGCATTGTCTTCCAATAGTATTTGAGGGTCATTCAAATCTCTTGTTAATATTTTCATCCAGGGAGGACAATTATATATTCCGTTTTCTTGTGAATAAGCTTGAGATAAAATCTCGGTCATTCCATACTCCGAATGTACTTGATCAATTCCAAATCCAGATTTTAGGATACTATGAAGTTCATTTCGAGTTATCTCATTTCTGCGACCTTTCATTCCTCCGGTTTCCATAACTATTAATGATTCCTTATCCTGTAAATCTCTTAGTTGAGTGTCATGTTTTTCTACCAGATCCAGCAATGCGTATGAAACTCCAATTAGCAATTTTTTCTTATTAGATAAAGTTGTGGTCAGAGTATCGAGTAGAGATTCATGGTCATCTAAGAAAAAATCACATTGAGGGTTGTTGGATTTTTCCATAAATTTTCTGACCATGTGAATCAAAGAAGAGTTTTGTTGTTCGAGGTAAGATGGCAGCAAACCTAAGATGATAAACTCTTCCAGGTCTCCATAAAAATATTCAAAGCTCCTGATGCAACTTTTATGGTATACTTCTTCGTCTATTATGTAATGTTTGCTTGTGTTAGCAGAAGTTGTTCCGCTACTATGAAATATGACACTTGGATTAGAATTACCTGTAATTACTTTATGGGATTTAAAGAACTCAACAGGTAAAAATGGAATATCTTGAATTGTAGCAATTTGGTTAGGATTAATCCCTAAATGATTGATGAAACTTTTATAGACAGGATTATTAGAAGCTTGATAACGAAATAGTTCAACAGCTAAATGCTCGAATTTTTCATTATGATCAGGAATTGTTTTGTCAAGCGCAAATGCTTGCTCAATATGGGTTTCAATAAATGACATGTAGTATAAAATGTGAAGCAATATAGCAATTATCAAACTATATAAATGAGAGATTAAATCGTATACTTTTATATCTTTGTACCTCAT
Organism: Bacteroidia bacterium; assembly: GCA_016764115.1. Classification (GTDB taxonomy): domain Bacteria; phylum Bacteroidota; class Bacteroidia; order JAESSM01; family NORP286; genus NORP286. The sequence goes on from JAESSM010000063.1 coordinate 1,283, forward strand.
TTTTAAAAAGATGAGTTTCAAAGAAAAGATTGATAAGAATAAGCTTCCTGAGCACATTGCCATAATTATGGATGGTAATGGAAGGTGGGCTAAATCGAGAAATAAGAACAGGATGTTAGGTCATCAAGAAGGGGTGAGGAGAGTTAGGGAAATAACAGAAACATGTGCGGAATTAGGAATAAAGTACTTAACGGTTTATGCATTTTCGACTGAAAATTGGGACAGACCAAAGTTTGAAGTGAATGCCTTAATGCAATTACTGGTAGTAACAATTGGTAAAGAGATCAAAACGTTAATGAACAATAATATTAGACTTGAAACAATTGGTGATACAAATGCACTCCCAAGAAATTGTGTTAAAGAGTTGCAAAAAGCGGCTGACCGAACTAAAGATAATGATAGAATGACCTTGATTTTGGCATTGAGTTATAGTTCCCGGTGGGAGATAGTAGATGCCGCAAAACGAATAGCAGAAAAAGTAAGAAATAGCGAATCAGACATTAATGAAATAAACGAAGAGTTTTTTAGTTATAACATGTGCACAGCAAAATATCCGGATCCTGAGTTGTTGATAAGAACCAGCGGTGAATATAGGATAAGTAATTTTTTGTTGTGGCAAATTGCTTATGCAGAGTTGTACTTCACTGATAAATACTGGCCTGATTTTAAAAGTGAAGATCTCTATGAAGCTATTGTAGATTATCAATCACGCGAACGAAGATTTGGGAAAACAGGTGAGCAAATTAAGGAAACTGCAGGGTAAATAATTATAGGCTATTTAGAATTTCTTTAAGAGTTACTTATATAAACACGTGAAAAAGGTACTAATATCCATATTCCTATTATCGGTTTTCATATATCCGACTAAAGCACAGTTAAGATTTGGAGCCTTTAATACTGCTTCATCCGATAAAATAGATTACACTAATCCAAAAACTTATGAGATTGGAGGAGTTACTATTTCCGGAGTTAATTATTTGGATGAGTCTATATTAATAAAACTCTCTGGACTTAATGTTGGTGATAAGATCGAGATTCCTGGAGATGTGATAACCAATGCCATAAAGAGTCTGTGGAAGCAAAAACTTTTTTCAGATGTTAAGATATCTATAACAAAGATCCAGGGAAGTATCGTTTTTCTTGAAATTGAATTAGCCGAACGACCAAGATTGTCACGATTTTCTTTTAAAGGGATAAGGAAATCAGAAATAGATGATATAAGAGAGGAAATAAAACTGGTTAAAGGCAAAATTGTAACAGAGCATTTAAAAACCACAACAGATAATAAGATCAATGAGTATTTTATAGATAAGGGATTCCTAAATGTTACTGCTAGTGTTATTGAAGTTAAGGATACAACATTGCCAAATAGTGTAATACTAAAAATTGATGTAGACAAGGGTAATAGAGTAAAGATCAACGATGTCACATTTTCGGGAAACACTGAATTTGAAGACAAAAAACTGAGGAGGTTAATGAAAGATACCAAGAAACGAACTTGGTATAATGTTCTAACGGCATCAAAATTATTGGAACCAGCTTATGAAGATGATAAAAAGAAGATCATTGCAAAGTACAACACGAAAGGCTATAGAGATGCTCGAATCGTAAAAGACACAATTTATGCGTTTGACGAGAAGTCCATCAATATCAATATCACTATTGATGAAGGCAACAAGTATTATTTTGGAAATGTTAATTGGGCTGGAAACACAAAGTATACCGATGAGCAACTAAGTAGGGTCTTAGGTGTTACTAAAGGAGATATTTTCAATCAGGATGTACTTGATTCCAGATTGTTTATGAATCCAAACGGAACAGATATAAGTTCTCTTTATTTAGATGATGGATATTTGTTTTTTCAGTTAACACCTACAGAAACTATGATTGAAGGAGATACGATTAATCTTGAAATGCGAATATATGAGGGACCTCAGGCAACTGTCAATAGGGTGACAGTTTCAGGTAATACAAGAACAAATGATCATGTGATATTAAGAGAAATAAGAACAAAACCAGGGCAGAAATTTTCAAGATCTGACATCATCAGAACACAAAGGGAACTTTCTCAGTTAGGTTATTTTGATCCAGAGAAGTTAGGAGTAAATCCGGTTCCTCATCCTGAAAATGGAACTGTAGATATTGAATATGTAGTTGAAGAAAAACCTTCCGATCAGGTGGAACTTTCAGGTGGTTGGGGTGGTCACATAAATAGAGTTGTTGGTACTTTAGGAGTTACATTTAACAATTTTTCTGCAAAAAATATTTTAAAACCAAGTTCATGGAGGCCTCTTCCCCAAGGTGATGGACAAAGATTGAGTGTGAGAGCTCAAACTACTGGTTCGTACTTTCAGTCGTACAATATGTCGTTTACCGAACCATGGTTTGGCGGAAAGAAACCCAATGCATTAAGTTTTAGCATTTATAATACAATTCAAACTAATGGACAGCCGAAGACCAGCGAAACTCGACAGGGTTTAAATGTAACAGGTACTTCCTTAAGCTTAGGTAAAAGACTTAAGTTTCCGGATGACTTTTTTACACTACATCATACCATCAGGTATCAACATTATGTGCTAAGTAATTACAATGCACGAACATTCATATTTAATGATGGTATTGCAAATAATTTAAGCTATGGTGTAACATTAGCAAGAAACTCCGTTGATCAACCAATTTACCCGAGATCAGGTGCAAATATTTCATTATCTGCGCAGGCAACTCCACCTTATTCTTTATTTAGCGATAAAGATTTTTCAACTCTTGATGATAAAGAAAAATACAAATGGATAGAACTTCATAAGTGGAAGTTTGATGCTACATGGT
>JAESSM010000125.1 GCA_016764115.1 Bacteroidia bacterium
AGAGAATGACCAAGTTTCTCCCTCACCTTTAGAATAACCAATCATGTTATCACCTACCACATATAAATTAATATCATTACTGGAAATTGCATTTATATATTTATGATCATTATTGGTGAAGTTTTTCAACCATTTATCACCACCATTTTCAGTCACCAAGCCCAACCCTTTGAACCCAATTATAAATCCATTTAATTCGGTGATAAATACAATATCTTTAAAAAAACCTCCTTTTGGTGACGATTGAGTGATCCATGTTGCTCCTGCATCATTTGTTTTTAATATCATTCCATAACCAACTGCATAAGCGATTTTCGCAGTAGAAAACGTAACTGAAGTCAAACTGTTATTTAGTAGCTCACTATTGTTTCCATATACCAAACAGTCATAACAAACCTCGGGTGAAATGTCTTTCCATATATTTCCACTATCGGTTGTTCTCAAAACAACTCCATCATCAAAACCAATTCCTCCTACCGCAATTCCATTCTTACTATCACCAAAAGCAATTGAGGTAAAGTTTAGAAATTTTGAAGAATCAGCTTCAGCAGTAAGTTCCGGAATCAACTTGCTCCAGGTTTCACCACCATCCACTGTTTTAATTATAGTCTTTCTGTTTCCTACAATAAACCCGGTGTCCCTACTGGTAAAAACCGTTTCTCTCAATTTCCATCCCACAGTTGAGAGTTTTCGATTCCAGGTATCACCACCATCTATAGATTTTAAAATAGTTCCTTGCCAATAATCTTTACCCCCAACAGCAAAGCCTATAGAGTCATTGTAAAAATAAATTGAATACAGATCGTTTTCTGTTCCTGAATTTATTGCGGTATATGAAACCTCCAACCCATCGTATTTTTTGCAAGAAATTTCAAAGAATAATATCCCTGCTAATAAGAAAATAATATTTTTGCAAAACCAATATCCATACATGAGTTTTTTTTGGAACCAAGCTCCATTTGTTCGATTAATATTTCCTTTTATTGGGGGCATACTATCAGGTATCTATTTCAAACAACCACTTTCGTTTCTTTTCTGGGTAATTATTTTTCTGATCGTTACTTTTATTTCAGCAATACTCTTCAAAAAAATTGCCTCAAACTTTAAACTTCGCTGGTTTCAAGGTATTATCATCAATATCATTCTAATCTGTCTTGGGTATCAATTAGTTATTTCCAATACATCTTTACATGACCAGAAACACTTCAGTAATTATTTAAAAGATAATTCTACTCTTATTGCTACACTTACTGAACCGCTTAAGGATAATCCCAAGTCGTATCAAACAACGGTTGAAGTAAATCAAATATATACAAATAACCAAAGTACTACTACTAACGGGAAATGTATTGTTTATTTCAAAAAAGATAGTACTTCCACATCGCTTCACTATGGTGATGTTATTCTCATTCATGCAAACCCATCCTCACTTGAATCTCCCAAAAATCCTGATGAATTCAATTACAAACGTTATTTATCATTTCATAATATTTACCACAGATTGTACCTAAAACCTGGTGACTGGAGTGATCTCAAAAAAAACAATGGAAATATTATTCTTCAAACTGCTTATCGTATCCGATTCTATTTACTTGGTATATTAAACCAACATCTACCTGATCAAGATGAATTAGCTGTAGCATCTGCACTCTTACTTGGCTATAAAAATGACTTGAGCGATGATCTGACCAATGCTTATGCTTCTTCAGGGGCGATGCATGTGCTTGCAGTCTCGGGACTTCATGTTGGAATTATCTACATTTTATTGAACCTCTCTCTTACTTTTCTTGATAAGAGAAAATACGGAACACAAATTAAAACCATTATCCTGATCCTTGCCTTGTGGCTTTATGCCCTGATCACAGGATTATCACCATCTGTTTTTAGAGCTGCTACCATGTTTAGTTTTATCATAGTCGGTTCATCTCTAAAAAAATACACGAACATTTACAATACATTGTGTGTCTCTGCTTTTGTATTGCTACTATATGATCCTTATTTGATAATGCAAGTAGGATTTCAACTCTCCTATTTAGCGGTTCTTGGTATAGTCTATTTGTATCCCAAACTCTACAATCAATTTACAATTAACAACTGGCTCCTTGACAAGATATGGTCAATAACCGCGGTTTCTATTGCCGCACAAATCGCTACTTTTCCTCTGGGGTTGCTGTACTTCCACCAATTTCCAGTGTACTTTCTCATTTCAAACCTTATCGTTATTCCTGCAGCAACGTTCATTCTTTACTTCGGCATATCATTATTTATTGTTTCACAAATTGCTGTTTTGTCTAATGTTGTTGGCATTATGTTGCTTTATATAATTAAAGGCCTCAACTATTGTATTTTCTTGTTTGAAGGGTTTCCTTATTCTAAAATTTACGGAATATCAATAACCATTTTGGATACATGGTTTATATACTTCTTAATTATCGGTCTAATCGTATTTATTACAACTAAAAGACCATGGGCCTTAGCAGTAACATTTGGATTAGCGATACTATTAACCACAGGAAATCTCTTGGATAATTTCAAATCCCACCATCAGAAAAAAATAATTTTCTACAGTATACCCAAAACAACTGCTATTTGCTTTGTTCATGGGAAGAAAAGTACATTAACTTCCAACGCCTCTTTGTTAAACGATGAACAAAAACTGCTTTTTCATGTAAAGCATAATTTGTGGACGCTAGGAATTGACCAACTAGAAAAAATCAGTTTGGACAGTTCAAATCAAAGTTATCAAACGTCTGACATATTCTTTCGGAATAATTTTATTCAATTTTGTGACAAAAAAATATTGCTTTTGAACGATCCCAATTTCCTAACTAGCGTTGAACCAATTGAAGTAGATTATTTAATACTCAGTAATAATATTAAATTTAAAATTGAAAATCTTTCAAAGATCATTCACTTTAAACAATTAATAATAGATTCATCAAATTCATATTGGTATGCCAAAAAAATAACAAATGAATGCAAAAGGCTTAAAATAACGTACGCTGATGTGACAAGAAATGCACTGATAATGAATATTTAATGATATTACCCTTAAAGAAACTTTTTACATTTACAATGACTTTGGTATGTCTTATCATGAGAAAAGTCTATAAAATAATAGTGATATTTCTTTTGATCCACCATGCTTTAATGGCTCAAGGGATAAATCTGGATGGTTCTGGTTCTGAGGTACCTAAAGAGTTCAGACAAGTAGCTGAAGCTATAGACCATGCAAATGAGGCTATACGGTTAAATCTTGAAAGCAAAGAACTAACTTCATTACCGCCCGGAATAAGCAAACTCAAGTATTTGCGTTACTTAAACCTCTGGAATAACCAATTGATTATTTTACCATTTGAAATTTCAAAACTTAAAAAATTAGAAGAAATCAATATAGGAGACAACCCTACATTCAACATAAAAGACGCTTGTGTAAAGCTCAGTCATATTAACGGCTTAAAAAAACTCAGCCTTGGTTGGAATTTTTATTCAGTACTTCCATCAGAAATTGGAAAACTAAAATCTTTGGAGCATCTCGATTTAACCTCTAACTCTCTTTATGAACTTCCAGAAGAAATATCACAATTGGCCAACCTTACATCCATCATTTTATGGAAAAATCATCTTAGTGAAATTCCAAAGTCAATTATTAAGATCAATACACTGACAAGAATAAATTTTAACGAAAATAATTTAAGTTCAATACCTGAAGCGTTAGAATGTGTAAACAACCTTGAGTACTTATTGTTAAGTGACAATAAGATTTCAATTCTTCCTATGGTATTAGGTAATATGGGAAACCTAAAAGTACTTGATGTATCAAATAATAAGATAGAAACGATTCCGGAGCATCTATGCAATCTCCAAGAATTAAAAGTATTGGTTCTGAGCGGTAACTTAATAAGTAAACTTCCTGAAAAAATGACCCAACTTACTGGGTTAAAAAAACTTGTATTAACTGCCAATCCTCTTTCAGAAACGGAAGTTAATAGCTTAAGACTCGCACTACCTAACTGCGAAATTATTTTTTAGGCTCTACTAATACCATTATTTTGGTATTTCCATTTCTACCCGTTATTTAATAAAATCATAGGCGTATATTAGCGGCCAAATTATGAGGTCATATTGAACCTGTCTGATCGGCATATTGAAATATAGCCGTCAAGACACCGATAGATTCAGTCTGTCTAAATACTTTTACTACTGAATACAAATTGTTCATTTAAGATGAAAAAAATATTCTTAATATTCCTATTAAGTAATTTTATAACACCTTCGATAGCACAAGACGCTAAAGACATAGTAATGAAGGCAGATCAAAAAATGCGAGGGGAATCTAGCATCGTAGAAATTACTATGAAGATCATTAAGCCAGAGTGGGATCGTGAAATATCAATCAAAACTTGGAATAAAGGAACCAAATTAGCTTTAATATTACTTACTGCTCCGGCCCGAGATAAGGGAGCTGTATTTTTAAAAAGAGATAAAGAAGTTTGGAACTGGCTTCCATCAATTGAACGAGTCGTGAAAATTCCACCATCAATGATGATGCAATCCTGGATGGGTTCGGATTTTACAAATGATGATTTAGTTAAACAGTCATCAATTATAGTAGATTATGAGCATGAAATTGTTGGTGACTCCACTATTGCAGGAAAAGAATGTTACAAGATCTTGTTTACACCAAAACCTGATGCCCCTGTAGTTTGGGGTAAGATCTATTCATGGATTGCTAAAGATGACCCCATGCAATTAAGAGTAGAGTATTATGATGAAGATGGTTATTTAGTAAATATCCTTCAAATGTCAGATATCAAAGAAATGGATGGACGTGAAATTCCAACTCGAATGGAAATGATACCAGTTGAAAAAGAAGGAAACAAAACCATAATGATCTATAAAAGTATCTCTTTCAACGAAAAGATAGAGGAATCCTTTTTCTCACAGCAGAATATGAAGCGCATACGCTAACAATTGAAAATTATCAATTTACAATTATCAGGTCACCATTTAATGGAAAAAGAAAATTTAATACAACAAAAATCTTACGGTTTTTCTATCAAGATTGTGCAATTATATAAACTCATAAGCCGTGAAAAGAAAGAGTATGTATTGTCAAAGCAAATTCTCAGAAGTGGAACTTCAATTGGTGCAAATATTGAAGAAGCTATCGGTGGTGTATCAAGAAAAGATTTCATAAATAAACTCAGTATCTCATATAAAGAAGCTCGAGAAACAAAATATTGGCTTCGTTTGCTTCATGACACGGAATTTATCGACTCAAAGTCGTTTCATTCAATGTATGAGGATTGTGACGAAATTGCAAAAATTATTTATTCCATTATCCGAAGTTCAAAACAAATCGAGAACCAAAAACGATAATTACTAATTGATAATTGTAAACTGATTCGTGTATCTAAAACTTGCCTGGCGCAACATCTGGAGAAATAAAAGAAGAACCTTCATTACTGCTGGTTCTATTTTATTTGCGGTTTTCTTTGCAATTGGGATGCGTTCTATGCAATTCGGAACCTACGATAAATCCATTGAAAATATTGTCGGTTTTTATACTGGTTATGCTCAAATCCATAAGTTGGGCTATCACGATGACCCATCAATAAATAAGTGTATTGAATATACTGAAACCCTTCAAAACCTCTCCAATAATTTCGGTGATGAAGTTACTTTTATTCCGAGGTTAGAATCTTTTGCTTTGGCTTCCTATGACATTGCCAATAAAGGGGTAATGTTAGTTGGAATTGATCCTGAAAAGGAACAAACTTTAACTAAACTGAACAAAAAACTAATTGATGGTGATTATATCACAGCAAGTGATAAGAGCGTAATATTAACTGAGGGACTTGCTGAATACTTAAAGCTTAAAGTAAATGATACGATTGTATTTATTAGTCAAGGTTATCATGGAGTAAGTGCAGCAGGGAAATATCCCGTTAAAGGAATTGTAAAATTTGCTTCGCCTGATCTGAATCAAAGATTGGCATTCTTTCCATTAAAGGAGGCACAATGGTTTTATGGGGCTGATAATATGATCTCAACCATTACCCTTTCACTAAAGGAACACAAGCAACTTGATTACATCATTGCAAAACTTGAAGGCATTATTAATACTGAAGAATATGAAATTATTGATTGGAAAACAATGATCCCTGAAATTCTTCAACAAATAGAGTTAGACAGCAAGGCAGGATTGATCATTCTCTTCATATTGTACATGATCATTGGGTTTGGAATATTTGGCACAATTTTGATGATGACCACTGAACGAAGGTATGAATTTGGAATACTCGTAGCCATTGGTATGAAGAGATATAAACTCAGTATAATTGTGTGGTTGGAAGTACTCATGATGGCAATTCTGGGAATTATAGGAGGTATACTTATAAGTATTCCGGTTACTTATTATTTTCATATAAACCCAATTGAATTTACAGGAGAGGCGGTAAAAGCTTTTGAAAAATTTGGAGTAGAACCAATCATCCCATTTTCCATGGATCCAACAATATATATCGGTCAGGCAATTATGGTTTTCATCATGACAGTTCTGATTTCAATATATCCGCTATATGTCGTAAGTAATATAAAACCTGTCGCAGCAATGAGAGGTTAATACAGAAAGTTATGATAGTAAAAATCGCCTGGAGAAATATTTGGAGAAACAAGAAACGTAGTTTTGTAGTGATCGGGGCAGTTACTTTTGGAATATGCGCAGCCACTTTTGTAACTTCCTTTATGAACAGTTTTATGAACGGATTTGTTGATAATTTAATTGACAATCAATATTCCCATATACAAATTCATCATTCCGAATTCAAAAAGGACAAGGATGTAAAGTTCCATATTCAAAATAGCGAGTCTTTACTTAAAGAAATTTCTTCTTTACCAAATATACAGGCCTTTACGAATAGAGTAATTAGCAACGGGATGATAGCTACTGCAAATGATGTTAGAGGAGTACAGATCATTGGTGTTAATTCTGAACTAGAAACATCTGTAACCTCATTAAATACAAAAATTAGTGAAGGAAAATCTTTGGATGAGACAAAAAAGAAGAATGCAATTCTTATATCAGATAGACTTGCTAAAAAACTAAAAGCAAAAATTCGCTCAAAAGTAATACTACATTTCAAGATGGAAATTCTGATATAACTACTGCTGCTTTTCGGGTTGTCGGGATTTTGAAATCCAAATTATCTAAATTTAATGAACTGAATGTTTATGTCAGGGATACAGATCTAGCTAAACTTATTGCCATACCCAATGGTATTCATGAGATTGCCCTTTACCTAAAGGATAAAAAAAAGGCAGATACTTTAGCTGTTCAACTTCAATCTGAATTTCCTGGTCTATTAATTGAACCATGGAGTGAACTCGCTCCAGAACTAAAATTGCTACAAGAACAATTGCAGATCAACATGATTATTTTGATGACCATCATCATGCTCGCCCTAATTTTTGGAATTATTAATACTATGTTAATGGCAGTTCTTGAAAGAATGAAAGAACTAGGAGTATTAATGGCAGTAGGTATGAACAAGATGAAAGTTTTTACCATGATAGTACTAGAAACAATATTTCTATCTGTGCTAGGCGGGCCAGCTGGATTACTGCTCGGCTTTTTGATTGTATCTTATTTAGGTAAAGTAGGAATAAACCTATCCATGTACGGAGAAGGATTGCACGATATGGGTATGAATGAAATTGTAAGGCCTTACTTACCAGCAGTAAAATATGTTCATTTATCAATTATGGTAATGGTTACTGCAGTTTTAGCAGCAATATATCCTGCTTTAAGGGCTATAAGATTAAAACCAGTGGATGCGATAAGAAAAATTTAATGAGTTCGAAGTTATGAGTAATTAGTTTAGAGAAGCACATATTATAGATCACTCATAACTCTCAACTCCAAACTAACAACTGAACTATGATTATAATAAAAACCGAAAACGTCAAAAAGATCTATCAAGAAACGGAAGTTCATGTACACGCTGTTAATGGAGTTGATCTTGAAATTGAGCAAGGTGAGTTTACCGCAATTGTTGGCCCATCAGGATCAGGAAAAACTACATTTCTAAACATGGTGGGTGGGTTAGACACTCCTACAGAAGGCAAGATTGTAATTGACAACACTGACATCGCAGATTTAAAAAGTAACGAACTGATTGATTTTCGTTTGAATAATATTGGTTTCGTATTTCAATCATACAACCTTATTCCTGTATTGACAGCTAAAGAAAATGTAGAATTTATTATGCTTCTACAAAATCGGTCAAAAGAAGAACGGGATGATCGGGTAAAAGAATTATTGGAAGCAGTTGGATTAGGTGACAGAGCAGATAACAAGCCCTCAGAGTTATCCGGAGGACAACAGCAAAGAGTTGCAGTTGCGCGTGCGCTAGCTTCCAAACCAAAATTCGTTTTGGCCGATGAACCCACTGCTAACCTTGACTCAAAATCCACAGAAAATTTGCTCGACATGATGGCCGAACTAAATAAGAACGAAAACATCACTTTCCTTTTTTCAACACATGATCAAAGAGTAATTAACCGAGCCAGACGTGTCATCACTTTGGAAGACGGAAAGATCATATCTGATGAGACTAAAGGTTAATGTGGAATTATAATTATTACATATACATTGTAACTAATCCAAGAAAGCAAGTACTATATACTGGTGTCACAAATGACCTAAAGGCCAGAGTTATTCAACATTACAATAACAGAGGAAATAAATCATCCTTTGCAGGGCGTTATTACTGTCATCATTTGATTTACTATGAGCACTTTACTCATATTGAACACGCAATTGAAAGAGAAAAAGAAATTGAGAATTGGAGAAGGGAGAAAAAAGAAAAGCTTATAAAGGGCTTTAACCCAAATTGGAACTTTTTGGAATCAGAATTTATTTATAGCTAAAACAATACTGTCATTCCGAATTCCAATTTATTGGAAGAGGAATCTAATACATAAGTAACAAAAAAGATACAAGATTCCTCACATCCGTTCGGAATGACATCAAAATTAACAATGATAGCAATTAATAGGACACTAATAATTCTGTTAATAATTGTAATTAGTTTATGTCATGCATTCTCTCAGAACACTGAAGAAAAAAAGCCCAAGAACTACCTTATCAAAGGCTACATTAAAGACCTCCCAAGTTTGTCATTTGATGCAGATTTTAAAAATTTCCAATTAGACAATCTTGTCCATAACAGGATAAACGCCAAATGGTACCCAACAAAAACCCTTACTGGTGCACTTGAAATTAGAAATCGATTTTACTATGATCATAAGTTATCTGATTTCCCCGGCTATGATCAATTCTTAGAAGCAGATGACGGAATTGTAAAACTCACCAAGAACATTTTTTCTGATGGAAATGTATTATTGAACGCTTCGATTGATCGTTTATGGGTTGATTGGTCAAAAAGAGATTGGCAAATACGTGTAGGCAGACAAAGAATTAACTGGGGAACTAACTTGGTTTACAACCCCAACGATCTGTTCAACACATATTCTTTTATTGATTTTGATTATGAAGAACGACCGGGAAGTGATGCTATAAGAGTTCAATATTATACAGGCTTTGCATCACAAGTGGAGCTGGTTGCTAAAATGGATAACTATCAAAATACGGTTATCGCAGGTTATTATAAATTCAATAAATGGAATTATGATTTTCAATTACTGGGAGGAAAATATTATGATAAAGCAGCTTTTGGATTTGGATGGGCTGGAGATATAAAAGGAGCTGGCTTTAGAGGAGAGATTACCAACTTTTATAATGAAGACAACTGCAATACAGTTGTGGCTGGGATATCGTCTGATTATACTTTTAAAAATGGGCTATACATTCACCATGAGTTTTTATTCAATTCAAATGGTGCACAAAAGGAATTGTCTTTTGGTTCAGGAAGTCTAGGTGGATTTTTTACCAGTAGTATTACTGCAGATAAACTATCTCCATCTATGTTCAACTTTTATCTAGGCTCAGGATATAGTATAACTCCATTGATAAGGCTATCACTTGGAGGGTTGTATATGCCGATCAATAACGGAGTCTTATTCGGAATGCCAAGTGCATCCATATCTATTAAAGAAAACTGGGACTTGATGTTGTTGAGTCAAATATTCAAATTTGAGGGAAGTGATATGATCCCCGGATTTGGGCAGTTGTTTTTTACGAGAATAAAGTGGTCGTTTGCTAACTAAGCTTTTCCCATATAATAAGATAACCAAGCACCTACCAATCCCCAGCTTACGAGATGATCCAGAATTATTCCTTTAACATAATGCCATTGAAATCCCATCCAGTTCATATCCACTATTGGGCCGCTAAAACACATTAAAACGGGTATTAACATAACCAACCACCAACGCTGAAAGAATCCCGAAAGTTTATCTTGGGCCAAACCCAAAATTAAGGCTACTAAAAACACAGCAATAAAGCTGTTCACAATTCCCATTAGGAACTTCAGTGGAACCATGCTCATTCCTTCTTTAACATAAAAGATCGTAAAAAATGGCTTGCCTTTCTGCTTCTCTTTAAGCGCCTGAAACGCCTCTTTGTATTCTTCATCATACATGCCAACTTCGCGATTATCTACAAAAGGGATCATATAAGTACCGGATTTGTCAAGGTGTTTATTGACAACTTCTAGTATTTCGTCTTGATGCTCTGTATACATGAAAGTATCATGGTGAATTGGTAATGCCATCCACGAAAGAGCATTCCAACCGAAAAGAATAAGGCCACCTACTAAGGCTGCGATGATAAGCTTTTTCATAATTTTAAGGTTTAAAGTTAAGATGCTAATATACTAATGACAACTAATAATACTAATATGTAATGCAAATATGCTTATTGTATGTATTATGTTCCATTAGTATATTGGTATCCTATTCATATCACTCGTACAAATTAGTATATTGGTATCATGCACCATGCACAGTCATTTTTATTCCATACTTCGGGCGTAAAGTTACCAGGTGATTCCGTTCCACTATGTGTCCGGGTACTAATTTCAGTCTAAACCTCTGCACTACCATCGCAACGATCAGAATCATTTCCATCATTGCAAAATTATTTCCGATACAAAACCTTTGCCCTCCTCCAAATGGAAAATAATGATACCGTGGTCTTGCTTTTGAATTTTCTTCAGAAAATCTTTCAGGATCAAACTTCTCCGGATCTTCCCAAAACTCCGGGCTGCGTTGTAATATGTAGCTACATATCATAATATCAGATCCACCGGGAATTTCATATTCACCCAACTTATCGGTATCTTTTGATTTTCGACCAAATATCCATGCAGGAGGGTATAGTCTCATCCCCTCTTCAATGGCTTGAGAAGTATATTTTAAATTTCTTACATCCTCAGCTGTTGGAGTTCTTTCTCCTAAAACTTCATTTACTTCATTCGCAATTTTTTCAACCTCATCAGGATTTTCTGACAAGAGATACATTAGCCAGGCTAAAGCATTAGCAGTAGTTTCATGCCCCGCAAGAAAAATTGTCATCGCTTCATCACGTAA
>JAESSM010000209.1 GCA_016764115.1 Bacteroidia bacterium
GTCCATTTATTCTTTCTAACTCTTTCTGATAATTGGCATCTGTATATTCAATGTGCTCGAATTTCTTTTTGTCAGCATAGTTGCCTGGATTTATCCGAACTTTTTCTACAATCCTAGCAGCAATTTCTGCAGCATTGGGTGTGAAATGAATATCGGCCACTAACGGAGCTTTATATCCTTTTGCTCTTAACTGGTCTTTAATATTTTTAAGATTCTCCGCCTCGTTTTTACTTGGTGCAGTAATTCGCACATACTCACATCCAGATTCAATCATTCTAATTGACTGGGCAACAGTACCATCAGTATCCATGGTATTGGTAGTTGTCATAGATTGTATACGTATTGGATTGTTTCCACCAAGTGGAACATCACCAATACACACTTCTCGTGTTTGATATCGGGAGTATTTCGTTAAATTATTGCAGTATTTGAATTGAGCACACATATTTCAGGGTGCAAAGATACGAAAATGAGGGTAAATAATTTACAATGAGTCTGTCTCAAAAGTCCATTTATGTCATCCTGAAGAATTGAAGGATCTTGCTACATAGTGATATTCAGGGAACAAGATTCTTCACTACGTTCAGAATGACAGGGATTTTTGACTTTTTTAGCAGCCTCTATGGTGCACATATCTCATCCAAACTATCGCAAATTAGTTGAGAAGCCTTTTGTAAATCCTCTTGTGAATGTGCGGAAGAAACAAACCCAACTTCATAAGCGGAAGGTGCTAAATAAATTCCTTTTTCAAGAAGTGTTTTGTGCAACACCTTGTATTTCTCTGCACCGTTTGGATCAATTTCACTGGCTGATTTGATAGTTTCTTTATCTGAAAAGGATAACCAAAATATAGAACCTTTTGAAAATACTTTTACTGAAATTCTTTTTCCTTTACAATGATCATTGATGGAATTTACAAAACCCGAAGTATTGGTATTAAGTTTATCATAAAAACCATCTTTCAGTAATTCGGTTATTTGAGCTATCCCTGCTGCCATTGCAATTGGATTTCCTGACAATGTTCCCGCCTGATACACATCTCCATCAGGAGAAATATTAGACATGATCTCAGCACTTGCACCATAGGCACCAACCGGTAATCCACCTCCAATTATTTTTCCGTAAGTAATTATATCGGGGTGAATATTATACATTCCTGCTACTCCAGTGAATCCAAGCCTAAAACCACTTATTACCTCATCAAAAATTAGAAGTGTTTTATTACTTGAGCAAATATCCCGCAAAAATTTCAGGTATGATTCATCTTGTAAAAGCAATCCATTGTTCGCAGGAACAGGTTCAATAATAATTGCCGCGATTTGGTCTTGATAATTCTCAAATGCTTTTGTTACAGCATCTACATCATTTAATGGAAGAACAATTGTTTCATTTGCAAAACTTTCCGGTACTCCAGCTGATGACGAAGTCCCAAAAGTTGCTAATCCGGACCCGGCTTTTACCAGTAAATGATCAGCATGGCCATGATAACATCCTTCAAATTTGATGATCTTGCTTTTCCCGGTATAACCTCGGGCTAAGCGTATAGCTGACATGGTTGCCTCAGTCCCTGAATTGACAAATCGTATTTTTTCTATGAATGGATTGTTATCTAAGATTAGTTTAGCAAGCTCATTTTCTAATTTTGTTGGAGCGCCAAAAGATGTACCGTTATTCAATTGCTCATTTATAGCGTTTACAATTGATGGATGCGAGTGGCCTAAAACTAAGGGTCCCCAGGAACAGCAAAAATCAATGTACTCGTTACCATCTTCGTCCCAAATTCGGCATCCTTGTCCCTTTTTTATAAACAGTGGAGTTCCCTCAACTGACTTAAATGCCCTTACAGGGGAGTTCACTCCTCCGGGAAAATATTTGATTGATTCTTTATAAAGTTCAGCTGAACATGAAGTTTCTAATATCATTTGGTTTTCTCGTTTCTGATAAGATGTACTTCTCCAACTTTCATTTCTACGTCATTGAAAATGACCGGTAGCTTTTTCGGTGAAATTTCTAAAGTCAGAGCCTCCTCTTTATCTTTATATATAAGTGAGATTTTGTTATGTGAAAAATCATCCTTCCTAATTATCAATGAATAAGGGATATTCGGATCTATCTTAAAAGTGAAATATCCATTTGTACTGGAAACAGTTTCACTTTTATTAAATTCTTCATCCAACAATGTTACAGAAACACCATCATACAAGCTTTCATCTTTAATTATAAATTCCTCATTGCTATAATCAATTCTCATTATGGTATTCTTCTTAAATGAATACAGATCATCACTACCTGTCCCATTCATTCTGTTGGATGAAAAGAATCCCTTCAGTTCAGCTTCATCCATTATTAAGCCAAATTCGATTCCTATTGTGTTAATTGGAGGGCGTAAGTTTTTAGGATTACTCCACTTTCTTTTTTCCTTTTCTTCTGAAGAGAAAATATCAAGTCCTCCCAATCCGGGATGCCCATCAGAAGCAAAATAGATGGTTTTGTTATCAAAATGGCAGTATGGATAGACTTCATCACCAAATGTATTGATCACTTTACCTAAGTTAAGTGGATCTCCCCATTCATTATTTTTCTTATAACACATGTAAATATCCATACCTCCATATCCACCATACATGTCACATGAAAAGAATATTCTCTTACCATCCCTGGATAAACTCGGATAAGCTACATTGTATTTATTACTGTTGAACTTAAAAGCACTTTGTGCTTCTGACCAATTTCCCTTGATATCTTTCTTGGTATAAAATACCTGTAACTTCCCTGCCTTGCGTTTATCATTACCGATCATACGAGTAAAATAAATTTCTTTCCCATCACTTGATATTGTAGCAGCGCCTTCCTGTAAATCTGAATTCAATTTTTCTAAATATAAAGGACCATCAGTAGATAGGGTTTTAGTTAAATCAGCATAGTACAGATCAAGGAATATATTTCCATTCCTGCTATTAATAGACAATATTGATTTTTCACTTTCTGATCGTGAAGAAGAAAACACAATTCCATTGTCATAATAAACAGGAGCAAAGTCTGATTGTGCCGTGTTTAGTGATTGCACTTCCCTTACTTCCACATCATATTCGGGCTGATACCATTTTAATGCTGAATCGCATGATTGTGCTAGTAACTGCCCTCTTGGATCATCAGGATTAGCACGGGCATATTTCCAGAATATTTTTTTTGCATCCGTGAATCTGGCAACACATTTTAGTGCTAAGCCATAATTTAGAATGGTTTCTGGATCCCGTTTGTTAACTCTATAGACTGTTTCGCAATGATCTAAAGCATTTTCAAAGTCATTTGTTACAAGGTAACACTGAGCTAATTTGGTTTGCGCCTCTAGTTTAACCTGAGCATCGTTTGAGTTGATCTCCTTTTGATAATATTGAATCGCTTCAGCATATTTCCCAAGCTCATAGAATTTATCACCTTTTTCAAGGTTTTTTTGAGCATATGCCGCAAAAGAAAAATTGATTATAAATACGGTAATAATCAACCCGGTTCTGCTTAATACATTCTCAATGATCATAAACGCTAATATATCATTTTTTATAATGCGCATTAAGAAATAACTACCACTTTTCAAGACCAAATCTACATTCCCTTTAAGCGGAGTGATCAAATTTTGCAAGGGAAATTATAGGATAGCACTATTATACTATATGGTACGCCTTATATTATTGACTTTCTAGGTAGTATTCATTAGATTTGTATTATGCGAAAGGTAGGTCAAGTATTGGTTATAGTAATTTTTGTCTTTTTCATGGGTAGCTGTGAAAAGGATGAAAGGGTAGAGAATCTAACCAAGGTATATTCTAGCATTGATGATTCTGAAATTAAGGATTCTGATAAAGATCATTACAATTGGGTTGCTTCTATTTGGGCAAATAAGCACAGAACTGATGATGAGATAACTATTCCGGAAGAATTATATTCAAGATACTACAATGCATTGGTGCAGATCCACAATGCAGAGGATTTGTATTACAAGGATTCGATTAGTGAAATTAATTACTCAACATTTCCTTATTATTCTGATGGTATTTCCTATTTATATTTAGAAGTAGACTCCAATGAAAGCTGGTATAATGCATGGATTGATGATAGCATCACAACTGGCAATGATTTAATAGATCAGTTGATTACTATGTATAAGTTTGAAACAATAAATTATTTGAATACAGATCAATTTTATGCTATTTGGTCAAACGAACATCCATTTTTCCAATTAAGAACGTCAAGCTATGTTAATATGGAAGAAGTTGCAAAGGAGTTTGGAAATATTCAAGGAATCACTTACTCTAAAGATAGAAACAAACACTACTCTATATTTGTTAATATGCATTATTCTTCCTCCTATATTTCAATTACTGATAGTACAGATCGTGTGAGTATAACCTATTTCCCAGGTCAGGGTTGGACAGGGAAGACCAAATGGTGGAAATTTGCTACACTTGATAACGGAATTGTTGAGTTCGTAGAGAAGTATTAGTTAACTGCTTTATTTGCAATTACATTTAGGGATTGCCTGAAGTCATTTGGTGAAAACCCAGTATTGTTTTTGAAAAATTTGCTAAAGTGTGAAGGATCATCAAAACTTAAAAAATATGCTATTTCCTTTGCACTCAGATCTGAATGAATGAATAGCCGTTTAGCTTCTAAAATTATCCTTTCCTGAATAATATCTACTGCAGTTCTTCCTGTTACATTCTTTAGTATCTCACTCAGGTATTTGGGTGTTACATATAATAGGTCCGCGTAATCGCTAACTTTATGCAATAGCCTAAAATTTTCTTCTAATAAAACTTTAAACTCTCTGACTATTCTCATTCCAGAAGATGTAGTTCCACTAGCAACATGTTGAGGAACTTTTTGGTAATACATTCTCTTGCATTCAATTAGTAAAATGTCCAGGTATAATCTAAGCGCTTCATCCATGTAAGCCCCATTTTTAGAATACTCCTCATCAATTTTTTTAACTACAGTTAGACATTTGGAATACTCTTCATCATTTAATTTTAAACTGGGTCTGTCTGTATTATATGATAAGAACGGTAGATCAAAAAGCATTTCATTTTTACCAGAGTTTAGATAATAAAACTCTCGTGAAAACATAATAACATAACCGTGAGAATTCAAATCACGATCAACTAAGTGCACCTGCCCCGGTGAGACAAAATGTAGGCTTTGAGATTCAATTTCTAAAGTTTTGAAATCAATTTCATGTGTGCCTCCACCTTTTGTAAATAAAAAAATCTCGTAATAATTATGCCTATGTGCAATAGATGAGTCATAATTAGCCTTTACCTCTAATGGTAGTATCTTAAAAAGAATACTCGTATGATCATCCCTCGAGAAATCGTGCAAAGGAATACTGCCTGTCATATTTGCTGAATTTTAGTGCTTAACTATCTTTTTAATTTGGCTCCATTCTTCGAATTCTACTTTAATGAAATAAATTCCAGAACTGAGCTCTGTTAAGTCTAATTTCAGGGTTTCAGCATTTTGACTGTTGTAGTATTTATATGTTTTTATTTCCTGACCAAATATTGATATTAAAGTTACAACAACTTCTTCGTTATTCCCAATAAAATCTATCAGTACCTCAAAAATACTTGTCCCAGGATTAGGGTAAATATCGATGTTAAAATTTGAAGAATTTACTTCTTCTTCAACATCTACTTGGTAGCCAACTGTAAAATTATGTTTAATTTCTGACCCAAAATCTGCTTCAAAAGTGATTATCGTTTTAGGAGATCCTGATACTCTTCTA
>JAESSM010000064.1 GCA_016764115.1 Bacteroidia bacterium
AATCTGTCCATTTTTGCAAGCACACCAATAACCTATAATTTAAATCTCACTGCGCAGTTAAAAGCAGCGTCTACGGATACTTTACGGGATTTATATGGAATTTATAAAAATAACACCGGATTTAAGAAACTGTTTTTTGTTCCTCAGGTTTCCTATACATTATTTGATAAATTGACAATCGTTACCACCGGTGAATTACCACTTTATCAGTTTGTAAATGGAACACAGCTTACCTCTAAACTGTTTTTAACAGGGGGAATTATCTACAAATTTTCTGTCAAAAGGAATAGGCTTTTAAAAATGCCTGAAAGCAAAACTGATGGATGAGCTGACTTCCATCAATTAAATAATATTAGATGCTTATCTCCAAAGAAGAGCTGCTTACCACATCACAGAGAATAAGACCGTTTATTCACCAAACTCCCGTTTTAACATCCACAAACCTTGATAAATTAACTTCGGCATATTGCTTCTTAAAATGTGAGAACTTCCAAAAAATGGGAGCTTTTAAAATGCGTGGGGCTACAAATGCAATCCTACAATTAACTGTAGAACAAAAAGAAAATGGAGTTGCCACGCATTCTTCTGGCAATTTTGCCCAAGCCTTAGCTTTGGCTGCTAAACTTAATGACATCAAAGCATATATAGTGATGCCTACTTCTGCTCCATCAGTCAAAAAAGAGGCAGTATTAGGATACGGAGGAGAAGTTATTGACTGCGCCCCTACCCTACAAGCAAGAGAAGAAACACTTAAAAGGGTTGTTAAAGAAACCGGAGCTACATTTATTCACCCCTATAATGACTACGATGTTATAGCAGGTCAATCAACCGCTACTCAAGAATTAATTAATGAATATCCAAATTTAGATTATATAATTTCACCAATCGGTGGCGGTGGATTGATTTCAGGAACCGCATTAGCTACTCAATACTTCTCACCCAACACAACAGTAATAGGAGCTGAACCCACAGGAGCAGATGATGCTTACAGATCTTTAGAAAAAGGAGAAATAGTTCCTTCTATTCATCCAAATACAATTGCGGATGGACTATTAACGTCCTTGGGAGATAAAACCTTTCCAATTATTAAGCAACTCGTTTCAGAAATAATATTGGTTGAAGAAACTGAGATCATTCAAGCCATGAAGTTCATTTGGGAAAGAATGAAATTAATTATAGAACCCTCAAGTGCATTAGCTGTTGCAGCAGCTATCAAGAACAAAGATCAATTCAATGGAAAGAAAGTAGGTATTATCATTTCCGGTGGTAATGTGGATTTGGAAAATTTACCTTTTTAATAGTACACTGATTTTTATGATCTTTTATGATTTGTTAAGATTTGATTATCAGTGTTTATCATAATCATCTTAATAAATCAGTGTACTATTTCTGGGGGTCCTTGGTTAGCTCGGTGCTTTAAAACACAAGTCCAAAAGGCTTGCACCAGTCAGGGTATTATTCAAATTCAATATTGTCATCATATACTACGGGTCGAAATTTTTTTTTTGTAATTTGCTTCTGATAAGTTTATACTTTTCAAAATTACCTTCAATATAATAGTATTTAATTTCAAACATATTTAATATGAAGGCAAGAGGTGCTGAGAAGTATATAGAACCAACCCCCAAAAGTATAGCATTGCTTTTTTGTGAAGGGCAATAAAAATTCATGCTTCCGCATCCACCAGTAGGTAAGCTATACCCAGAAACGGCACCTATACCAAAACCAGTGAGTAAGGTAATGGCTACGATTTTGTATCCAAAATTCCGTTTTCGTATTTGAATCCGGTCAATATCTGAAACAGGTATTTTTTCATTTGCAACTTTATTATATCTTTCCAGGTAATCATAAGCTTTCAATGACATTCCTATATTAATAGTTGAATCTGATGCTTCCAGTAAATATCCCTCAATTCTGCTTTCATCTTTTATTGTATAAATCCAAATTTTATGAAAGTTACATTGAGATGGACTCACTTGGGCAAATGCTGAAATCCTGCAAATAATACATGTGCTAATAATTAATGCTACAACTATCTTTATGTGACAATTATGGGATATTTTCATCATTTATCAAATTAGCCGAGCTATAAAAATGCCTCGCCCCCACAATTGGTTAACGGGTTAATTTTGTAATAATTTTTTCATGCTGAGGGAATTTTTCCAACATCACTCCTCTTTGTGCTATTTCAAAATCACTAAAGTCAAATCCTGGAGCAACGGTACAGCCAATTAATCCATAGGTGTCAGGCTTGTTGACCTTTGCCCCGAACCAATCACCTGCCTTAATCAAACCCTGAAAAGTTTCTCCATTTTCAAGATCAGAACCGAGATTTATTTCAGACAGTTCACCTGAATCATCATTAATAACATAAACGGTAAAACAATCCCCATAATAGAAGTGCATCAACTCATCGGATTTCAGTCTATGAAATGTAGAGACTTCATGACTCTCTAACATATAATGGATAGCTGTAGAAAAGTTTCTGGAGCCATCAAACAATTCGTGTTCTAATGTGCCAGGAGATCGGTAAGTTTCGTTGTAATATCCTCCTTCCGGATGTGATTTTAATGCTAATTTTTCAATCCAGTATTCCGCAGTTCGCATAACTTTCTAATTCAAAATTACTCCTTCTGCTTCAAAGGCTAGTACCATTTCAGGTTCAATTATCAATGCAACTTCCTCATCACTCATTCCTTCATCCTTGGCATAGTGCTGCCTCATTTCAACAGTCACAGTATCCAGATAAGCAAATCCCTCCGCAATCATGGTTTTTCCTGCACAATCCTTAGGCATAAAGAATCCATAATCTTTAAATGTTACTCTAATAGTTGTGCCATCAGGTTTTTTGATGTTCATCCAACAACCTTTCACCTGACAAACTGATTCAATTTCCCCAGAAATTTTTGCCGGATAGTTATTTTGGTCACCCATTTGGGAAATCAATTGTGCCAAGTCAACTGCGCCAGCATCCGTAATTTCCTTTCCAAATGTGTTATCAACAGTTTCCTCTACTACCACTTCCGGTTCACTCGATTCTGATTTTTCTGATACTTGTTCTCCACCACACCCAACTAAAAGTGCACTTCCTAAAATAACCTTAATTAGCTTTTTCATATCTTTAATAATTTAAATTCTATACAAGATTTGTATTTAATATATTCGATTCAATTATTTGGGATACTTGTTCTTTTAATTGATCTTTTTCCCAATCCCCATCAATTCCTTCAATTTCCATTATCTCTTTGATAGCTTTATCATGCTTTTCGCCCAATTGTAATGCTTCTGAATAAGGCATGTGCGTAAAAGTTACCATTGAATACAAAGGAATCCACTTATCCGGAAACTCCTTGTATAATTTTGCTTCTATCTTTTTTCTATATAAGAAATCGGGATCTGCTACCAAATCGCGCATCTCAATAAAATTTCTTAGCGCCAAATCACAAATAGCATCTGAATTCTCTTTACGCTGAAGTTCATACTGATGAAATATTTCTTGCCAATCATCACTATCATCCATTATCTCATTGAGAATAGTGCAATCCTCAAAACCGGCATTCATTCCTTGTCCGTAAAATGGAACAATCGCATGGGCCGCATCTCCAATTAAAGCAACTTTATTGCCATAAGTCCAGGGAGCACATTTGATATACCCCAAAATAGATGACGGGTTTATTAAAAAGTCTTCAACTAAAGTAGGCATGTGAGGTACAACATCCGGAAATTCATTATTGAAGAAATTCATGATGTCATCTTCTGCTTTTAAAGATTCAAAAGAAATCTCACCTTTCATCGGAAAAAATAATGTACAAGTAAAACTTCCATCAAGATTAGGTAAAGCAATCAACATCATATTGCCTCTGGGCCAAATATGAAGTACTTCTTTTTCAATGGCCCATTCATTTCCATTGATCGCGGGAATTGTTAATTCTTTGTATCCATGTTCCAGAAAAGTGTCAGAAAAGTTAAAATCATCAAACTTATTCATTGATTGCCTAACTGCACTACCACCACCATCAGCTCCGAATATTAGATCTGATCTCACACTTGACAATTCACTCGTTTTCTCATTTTCAACAGTAGCTTCGCATGTATCTAAATTAACATCTTTGCATGATTGATTGAAAAATAATTCAACATTGGGATCAGCTTCTGCAAAATCCATCAAACTCATGTTCAATCCTCCCCGTGAAACTGAATAGATACATTGCTCTTCTTTTCCATACGATTGAAAAGTCAGACTCCCATCATGACCATGCATTAACCGCCCTTTCATTGGTATAGCAACTTTCCTTATATCATCTCCAACACCTACTAAATCCAATGCACGCCATCCTCTATCTGATAATGCCAGGTTTATAGACCGCCCTGCTGACATCTCTTCCTTTCTCATATCGGACATCTTTTCATAAACCTTAATTTTATGCCCTCTTTTAGCAAGAAATAGCGCCAATAAAGACCCCACTAGTCCCGCACCAAAAATTGATATTTGCTTTTGAACTGCCATTAATTTCTATTCATTGCATTTCTCATTATTTCGGCAAATCTATACACATCTACAAAAGTATTATATGATGGAACAGGGGCCACACGAATTACATCCGGCTCTCTCCAATCTGCCACTACCCCATTTTTTGTTAGTTCATCAAATACGTCTCTACCGTTTTTACTCATTATAATAGATAATTGACATCCCCTTTCTTTAGGATCTTCAGGGGTGATGATTTTCAAATAATTTCCTCCCGCATCTTTATTTATATTATTTACAAGATACTCCAGATAACCAGTAAGCTTATCCCGTTTTTCGCATAAGGCATCCATTCCGGCTTCATCAAAAATATCCAAAGATGCTTTATGTATTGCCATAGGAAATATCGGTGCATTGCTTATTTGCCATCCCGCTGCACCTTTCATAGGTTTAAATCCAGGCAGCATTTGAAATCTCTCCTCCTCATTATGACCCCACCAACCGGCAAATCGTTTCAATTCAGGATCTTCTCCATGCTTTTCATGAACAAATGCCCCAGCAACTCCACCTGGCCCAGAATTCAAATATTTATAACTGCACCATACCGCAAAATCGACATCCCAGTCATGTAAGTTTAGTTTTAAGTTACCTGCAGCATGTGCCAAATCAAAACCTGCATTCGCTCCAACTGCATGCGCTGCTTTGGTTATTTCCTCCATGTCAAATGCCTGTCCGGTATAATAATTCACACCTGCCATCATTACTAATGCTAATTCATCTTTATATTCTTCAATTGTAGAAATGATTTTCTCTTTACTTACAATATGCTCACCATCATCTGGTTTCAATTCTATAATAACATCACTTGGCTCAAACCCATGCATTTTTGCCTGGCTTTCAATTGCATAATGATCAGAAGGAAACGGCTTTGGTTCTACCAAAATTTTATACCTATTTGCGGTAGGCCGATAAAACGAAACCAACATTAGGTGAAGATTCACAGTAAGAGAATTCATCATCACAACTTCCGTTGGAAGTCCACCAACCAACCGGGCTGCTTTTTCAGTTACAAAATGATGATAATAGAACCATGGATTTTTTCCATCTAAATGGGCATCTAATGCAAGTGATTTCCAATCTTCAATTTCCTGATCAACATTTTCCTTAACGGTTTTGGGCTGAAGTCCTAAGGAGTTACCACAGAAATAAATAACATCATGACCCTCCTTTTGAGGAAAGTAAAATCTGTTTCTATACTCTTTCAACGGATCTTCATGATCCATTTGTTTAGCATAATCTATAGAATTCTGATATTCCATATTCGTTGAATCGTGTATTCGTATATTAGTTGATTCGTAAACATTCGTAATTCGTATTAATTCGTTATTCGCAAATATTACAGATAGTCTTCCTTTTTTAATTCAAGCCAATCTAAAGCTGCCCCGCTTAATAACTTTTCTTTAATCGAGTCATCATAATCTGTGCTCTCAATTAATTTACCTGGTTCCAATTCTCCTAATGGAAAAGGATAATCCGTTCCTAACGCAATTTTATCGGTGCCCATCAATTTCATAACATGATCAAGCATGCCTTTATCATGAACCAAGGCATCTAAATAAAATTTTCCCAAATATTCCTTGGGATTAATATCATTATCTACTGCACATAGATCGGGACGAACATTAAACCCATGCTCTATTCTTCCTATAGTTGCCGGAAATGAACCACCACCATGTGCAAATGCAACTTTTAACTTTGGCAATTTTCTAAATACACCCCCAAAGATCATTGAACAAATGGCCAATGAAGTTTCGGCTGGCATTCCAACCAGCCAAGGCAACCAGTAATTAGGCATTTTATCTTTACCCATCATATCCCATGGATGTACAAATATAGCAGCGCCCAACTCTTCGGCAGCTTGAAAAATATCAAATATCTCAGGAGCATTTAAATTCCAGTCATTAACATGAGATCCAATTTCGACCCCTGCAAGCCCAAGTTCCTTAATGCATCTTTCCAGCTCCTGTATAGCCAATTTTGGCGATTGCATAGGAATTGTTCCTAATCCAATAAATCTTTTGGGATAATCATTAACAATACCAGCAATATGGTCATTCAAATACCTGGATAGATCAAGAATGTGCTCAGGATTCGCCCAATAACTGAACATAACCGGAATTGTGGAAAGAACTTGTACATCAACATGATGATGATCACACTCCTTCATCCTTACTTCAGGATCCCAACAATTGCTTTGGACCTCTCGAAAAAACTTATCATCCATCATCATTTTAGCGCAACCTGCCTTGTGATGATCCAAGCTGATAAATCCACCATAACCATACTTCTTTCGAAGATCAGGAATATTCTTCGGTATTATATGTGTATGAATATCAATTTTAAGCATGCAGACTCTTCTACTTTTTAAGAAACCAAAGATAATTAAATTACAATTTATTGCATTTGTGTAGAAATCCTAAGCCAGACAAACTGAAAATTGCAAATGACAAATTCCAAATAACAAATAAAAGCGAAACACTAAATCCCAAAGTCGAAACAAATTCAGATGACCAAAATCAAAATAACTATAAGCTTATAATTTCATTTTATTCTTATTGTATACTGTTTTGAATTTCGATATTCTAATTTTTGAATTTGTTTGAAATTTGATGCTTGTTATTTGTGGTTTTCTGCCAAAAAAGTACAAGAATATTAGAATATAAAACACTAAATGGATTAGTTTTGCAATCTCTCAAAATATAAACATCCAATACAATGAGTACAAGAACAGAAAAAGACAGCTTAGGACCAGTAGAAGTTCCTGCTGATAAATTTTGGGCAGCACAAACCCAGCGTTCAAAAGAAAACTTCAAAATTGGCGGACAAATCATGCCAATCGAAATAATACAAGCATTTGCTATACTCAAGAAAGCAGCAGCTCACACCAATTGTGAGTTAGAAGTATTGTCTGAAGATAAGAGAGATGCTATATCAACGGTTTGTGACGAAATCTTAGATGGCACGTTAGATGACCAATTTCCGCTGGTTGTGTGGCAAACCGGTTCAGGTACACAATCAAACATGAACGTAAATGAAGTTATCGCAAACAAGGCACATGTTAATCTAGGAGGTTCATTAACAGATGATGAAAAGAAGATACATCCAAACGATGACGTGAATAAATCCCAATCATCTAACGATACGTATCCGACCGCTATGCACATTGCTGCTTACAAAATGATCGTTGAAACTACGATCCCCGGTATAGAAAAACTAAGAGATACGCTGAAAGCCAAATCTGAAAAATACCAGGATATAGTTAAGATCGGACGAACACATTTAATGGATGCAACTCCAATAACACTTGGACAAGAATTCTCCGGATATACTTCTCAATTGGACCATGGTATAAAAGCACTGACAAACACCTTAGAACATCTATCAGAAATTGCATTGGGGGGAACAGCAGTTGGGACTGGTATTAATACACCCAAAGGGTATGCAGAATTAGTAGCTAAAAAAATAAGTGAATTTTCAGGATTACCTCTAAAGACAGCAGAAAACAAATTTGAAGCTCTTGCCGCTCATGATGCTATTGTAGAATCCTCGGGAGCATTAAAAACAGTTGCAGTAAGTTTAATGAAAGTGGCCAATGACATCCGTACTTTGGGTTCAGGACCAAGATGTGGTATTGGGGAAATCGTTCTTCCCGCTAACGAACCAGGATCATCCATAATGCCTGGCAAAGTAAACCCAACACAGTGTGAAGCAATGACCATGGTGTGCGCTCAAGTGATAGGAAATGATGTAGCTATAAATGTAGGTGGAGCTACCGGACATTATGAATTAAATGTATTTAAACCAATGATGGCCTATAATATATTAATGTCAGCTCGCCTTATTGGAGATGCTTGTGTATCATTTAATGATAATTGTGCAATTGGAATTGAACCCAATCTTGAAAGAATCAAAGAGAATTTAGAAAATTCCTTGATGCTGGTAACTGCACTGAACACACACATTGGATATGACAAATCATCAGAGATTGCTAAAAAGGCTTATAAGGAAAATACCACGCTTAGAAAAGCGGCTTTGGAACTTGGTTATTTAACTGATGAAGAATTTACAGAATGGGTAGATCCAAGCAAGATGATCGGTTCACTTTAACTGATTTATTGACTTCAGCTATACAACCTTAGTTTATTCGTCATTATCTTAATTTTAAGTACGTATTGTTGGGGAGTTTTATATATAGCCAAAATTATTATTCTACTCTTGATGTTTCCAAATATTTATCGTACCTTTGCTTTCCCTTTTTTGAGGGGTAAAAGGTAATTTTTAAAACAACTTAAGTTTTTGAAAGTGAGTGAGTTAAAATACAAAACGATTTCTGCGAACAGACAAACAGTAACCAAAAATTGGGTACTAGTTGATGCGGAAGACAAGGTTTTAGGTAGATTATCATCAGAAATTGCAAAAATATTAAGAGGAAAATACAAGACTAATTTCACTCCTCACGTAGATTGTGGTGATAATGTAGTAGTAATAAATGCTGAAAAAGTTAGACTTACAGGTAATAAATGGGATAAGAAGGAACACATTACTTATTCTGGTTACCAGAGTGGTCAAAAAATAAAATCTTATAAAGAGGTTTTAGATAAAGATGGCAGAAAAGTTATAGAAATTGCAGTGAAAGGCATGTTACCAAAAAATAAATTGGGAAGTGCAATTTACAGAAACCTGCATGTTTTCACAGGTACTGAACATCCGCATGAAGCTCAAAAACCAGTTAAATTAGATATTTAATAATCAAAACCATTATAGATGCAAGTTACTAACGCTATAGGACGAAGAAAAACTTCAGTTGCCAGAGTTTATTTAACTAAAGGAAAAGGCAACGTTACAATTAATAAAAAGGGATTAGAAAGTTATTTTACAACAGCAAATCTACAAAGAGTTGTAAAAGAACCATTCATAGTTACTGAAACAAAAGACCAATTTGACATCATAATCAATATTGATGGTGGAGGGATCACAGGTCAGGCTGAAGCAGCTAGATTAGCAATTTCAAGAGCTTTGGTTAAAATTAATGAAGAAAATAAACCTTCATTGAAACAAAAAGGATTTTTGACCAGAGACCCGAGAATGGTTGAAAGAAAAAAACCCGGCTTGAAGAAAGCAAGAAAAAGCTCTCAATTTAGTAAACGATAATTTTCAAAATAATAAACCAACAAAAAGCATAATATGGTACAAACTGATCATAAAGAATTATTAGACGCAGGAGTTCACTTTGGACATCTTAAGAGAAAATGGAATCCGCATATGTCTCCTTACATTTTCATGGAGAAAAACGGCATTTACATTATTGATCTGAACAAGACAAAAAGAAAATTAGATGATGCAACTGCAGCCCTTAAGCAAATTGCAAAATCAGGAAAGAAAATACTTTTTGTTGCGACAAAAAAACAAGCTAAATCTATAGTGAAGGAAGAAGCCAAAAAGGTTAATATGCCTTTTGTTACTGAAAGATGGCTAGGCGGTATGTTGACCAATTTTGCTACTGTAAGAAAATCTATCAAGAAGATGATCAGTATTGATAAATTAATGGCAGATGAAGCAACTTTCAATAATATTGCAAAAAGGGAAAAACTGATCCTTACAAGAGAAAGAACGAAATTAGAAACATTACTTGGCGGATTTGCACAACTTAACAGGCTACCTGCTGCATTATTTATTGTAGACATCAAAAGAGAACATATTGCGGTATTAGAAGCCCTGAAACTTAACATTACCACTTTTGCAATGGTTGATACCAATTCTGATCCTCGCAAAGTGGATTTCGCTATTCCTGCTAATGATGATGCAAGTAAATCTATATCTTACATTACTGGAAAAATTACCGAAGCTATTGCAGAAGGATTAAGCGAAAGACAACAAAACAAAGATTTAGAGGCTAAAGAGCAAGAGGAGGAGAAAGAACTCGAAGGAACGGCTGAAGCAGCTACTGATCAAGAAATCGAGGCAACAGAAGAGAATAAAGGAGAAGAAAACCCAGAAAAGGAAGAAAAGAAAAAAGCAGATACTAAAGACTCAAAAAAAACCAAAGCTGAGTCTACAACAAAAAAGAAATCTGCCAAAGCCAAGACTCCTAAGAAAGAAAAAGAATCTGTATAATTCATAAGACAAAGGAAATAATGGAAGATACGATGACCAAAATAAGCGCAGCTGAAGTTAACAACCTAAGAAAACAAACAGGAGCTGGCTTGATGGATTGTAAAAATGCTTTAGTAGAAGCCAATGGTGATTTTGAAGACGCTATCGTAATTTTAAGGAAACAAGGGCAAAAGATCGCTGCTAAAAGAGCAGACAGAGCAGCAAGTGAAGGCGTTATTATCGCTAAAACTACCGAGGATGGTAAAAAAGGGATCATGATCGAGTTGAATTGCGAAACTGACTTTGTTGCTAAAAATGAAGATTTTATCAGCTTTGCAAATTCAATTGCTGATGTATCTTTATCTGAAAACGCGGAGGATCTTGATGCTGTTAAAGCATTGAGTATTGATGGGCTTTCAGTTGAAGAACGCTTAAATGAACAAATGGGTAAGATCGGGGAAAAAATTGACTTTTCTTATGTTGAATCATTGGAAGGAGAAAAAGTTATAAGCTATATTCATCCAGGTGCTAAACTTGGTGTTCTTATAGCATATAACGCTACTTCAATTGATGATGAAACAGGGAAAGACGTTGCAATGCAAATTGCAGCAATGAACCCAATTGCTATTGATGAAGATGGAGTAGATCAGGAAACAATTGACAAGGAAAAGGAAATCTTCATGGATCAGATCAAGAAAGAAGGTAAACCTGAAGAAATTGCTGAAAAAATTGCCATTGGCAAATTGAACAAGTTCTTTAAAGAGAATACCTTGGTCCACCAACAATTTGTTAAAGACAATTCAAAAACTATCAACCAAATTTTAACTGAGGTTGACAAAGAATTAAAGGTTACTGGATTTAAACGCAAATCCATAGGAAGCTAAGTGATAAAAGAGAGAACATTGTTTCTCTCTTTTTTTATGCCATTTTTTTAAAATATATTAATTTTACGAAAGTTTTTTAATCCACAAGCAATGAAGTACAAACGGATATTACTCAAATTAAGTGGAGAATCCCTAATGGGTGAAAAGGATTTTGGCATTGATTACTCAGTGGTATCCAAATACGCTGATGACATCAAGGAAGTAGTGGATAAAGGAGTTGCCGTTGCTATCGTAATTGGTGGCGGTAATATATATAGAGGATTAGATTCAACTAAAAGCGGAATTGACCGGGTTCAAGGCGATTACATGGGTATGTTATCAACTGTGATCAACAGCATGGCTCTTCAAAGTGCTCTTGAACATCTTGGTATCTATACGCGATTGATGTCAGCAATAAAAATGGAACAAATTTGTGAACCTTTTATTAGAAGAAGGGCTGTACGCCACTTAGAAAAAGGTAGAGTTGTAATATTTGGAGCAGGCACAGGTAACCCTTATTTCACAACAGATACTGCCGCAGCATTAAGGGCAATAGAAATTGAAGCTGATGTTATATTGAAAGGAACCCGAGTTGACGGAATTTACACCTCTGATCCGGAAAAAGTATCGGATGCCAGCAAGTACGATAATATTACTTTTACAGAGGTCTATGAAAAGGGACTTAGCATAATGGACATGACAGCATTTACACTTTGCAACGAAAATAAATTACCAATTATAGTGTTTGACATCAACCAAAAAGGAAATTTCTTTAGAGTAGTTTCCGGAGAAAATGTTGGTACACTTGTAACTGAATGATAATTTGGAAATTGAAAAATTTGAAAATGTGATAGTTTTTCAATGTTATAATCTTACAATCTTATAATTAAACCTATGGAAGAAGATATTCAATTATGTTTGGAGGATTCAAAAGAATCAATGGAAAAGGTAATTCAACATATGGTGCATGAATTAGCCAAAATAAGGGCTGGAAAAGCATCCCCAGATATGTTAAACGGGGTTGAAGTTGACTACTATGGCACTAATACTCCATTAAATCAGGTTGGCAATATTAACACTCCTGACGCAAAGAACATTATTATCCAGCCTTGGGAAAAAGACCTGTTAAAGCCTATTGAACAAGCCATACTTGAAGCAAATTTGGGCTTTAATCCTCAAAACAATGGAGAATCGATCAGAATAACAATCCCTCCGTTAACAGAGGAAAGAAGAAGAGAGTATGCAAAAACAGCTAAAGCGGTTGCCGAAAACAGCAAAGTATCCATTAGAAATGTCAGGAAAGATGCCAATGATTTTATTAAGAATTTAAAAAATGACGGCATGAGCGAGGATCTGGTAAAAAATACGGAAGATAAGGTACAGGATATAACCAATGCTTATATCAGTAAAATAGATGCTCAACTAAGTTCTAAGGAAGAAGATATCATGACAATATAGCAAGGTTAGGTCTATGTAAAATATAGTGGGCGTGGTGAAAATTTCTATGATGTTGGCTTACCAGTTTATAGGTTTAAAGGTTTATAAGTTAGTTATTAGAATTTCCATAAGACTACCAAAAGAATGTTTCACAAACCATTAAACTTATCCACCAATAAACTATCACACCCAAACCTTTGTTCCTTCAGTACAATTCTGACAAATATCAATTTCCTTTCTGGATTTTAATAGTGACACCCTAAATTGATTGTAGGCATCACTTTTCCAAAGCTTACTGAAACTTTCAGACCTTAAATCCCCCAGTTGATGATGTGCATCTTTATCAAAACAACAAGGAACTACTTTACCATCCCATGTTATAACACAAGAATGCCACATTTTCCAACACTCATTCAATAATTTATTTTTGAGATGATACTTTCCATTTCCGTTGAGTTTATATCTTGAAAACTCATCGATCGTAGGAATCAGATCATTGCCATTCTCATAATCATAAATTTGAGCTGTCTTGAACTTTACCACATCCACCCCAATTTGTTGAGCTAATTGTTTTATCTCTTTGACTTGATGCTCGTTGGGTCGAACGACAAGAAACTGAAAAATAACATGTGGGGTATTCGAGTTTACTTTTCTTTTAGCCTTTATAATTTCTTTTGTTCCCTCCAATACTTTGTTTAACCTACCTCCTACTCTATATTGTTGATATACATCTTGAGTAGTGCCATCTATAGATATAATTAATCTATCCAATCCTGAAGCTATGGTCTTCTCAGCTATTTCTTTAGTCAAATAATGAGCATTGGTAGATGTACAAGTATAAATCCCTTTGTCAGAAGCATATTTAACCATATCCAAAAATTTTGGATTTAAATACGGCTCGCCTTGAAAATAAAAAGTCAGACTAAGAAGATCCTTATATAATTGATCTATGGTTTCTTTGAAGAAATCCATTTTTAGCATCCCCGTTGGCCTTGTAAATTGCCTCAACCCGCTAGGACATTCAGGACATTGCAAATTACAGGAAGTAGTTGGTTCTACAGATACGCTAATAGGATTACCAGAATGAAAATTACTGTTAATTGATTTTGATACATAGTAACTACTCAACAACCTAAGAGCATTGACTGTTCTTCTAATGGTTAATTTGGTTAAGAAATTAACACCGTCTTTTATTTGCCCTTTATTCATTTTGTCTATCCTATCGCAATCAATATCAAAAACTTAGAGAAATAGAATTTTTGATTATATTTGCGCCATTCAAAATCAGCATATACCAAAGTAATCAAATAAATAATCGAAAAACAAAATTTTATTCACATGAAAAAGATCAAATTTTTATCATTATTTGCTGCTGCTTGTATATTTACATTTGCAGGATGTAGTAAAGATGAAGGACCACAGGAATATGAGGTGGACCTTACAACAAATAACACCACTACAGTTTCAACAGGTTCTGTTGACATTACATGGACAATTCAAGTACACAGCGCTCAAACAACTGGAAAAACCAGTGGGTTAAGTGGTGCTACAGTTAACGTTGTTGGAAAAGGTGGATCAGTAAATTCTGCGACTACAGATGCCAATGGATTTGCAACTTTCACTGAAATGGTTCAAGGTATTGCATCGGCAACTGTAACCATGAGTGGTTATACTACTATTAATTTAACTGCAGATCTTTACACCGGACTTACCTTGGAACTTGGTGAAGACGTAACTAAATTTGCTACTACTGACATCATGTTATGGCCATTAGATGCCTCAGTAGCAGGTGTAGCGTATGGTAACTTTGATGGTGATTTTGTAACTTATCCAAATGACACTACAGGTGACGATACCAGAGCTAATATGGTGGTTTACGTTACTTGTGAAGTAACCAGTTACCCATTTGCTAATAATGCAGATGCAGGTAAAATTATTGAATATTCAATTGAGCCAAACTACTTTTCATCAACTGTAGCTTCTGCCTCATCTGGAACTTATTCAATAACCAATTTACCCGGTAATGATATTAATAGTAGTTTAACTATCTTAATTGGTGGACATGAATATATCGATGCAGGAAGTACTGTAGTTTGGGATGCAGGTCCAACAAGCTTAAGCGGAAGTATTTGGCCAGGTTTGAGCATTACAAGAAATATTCAGTTCTTTTAAGAATTAGAATTTTATAAAAAGAAAAAGCTCCGATTATTCGGGGCTTTTTTTATGCTCAAAGAAAGCGATCGGATGGGTTGAAGCCATCAGATTGCTGAGTAATATACCACAACTAATCAGGAGCTAAAAAGAGGCTGTCTCTAAAGTCCATTTTATGTCATCTTGAACGTAATGAAAGATCTTGTTACATATTGACAATCAGAGAGCAAGATTCTTCACTGTCGTTCAGAATGAACTGTGCTTAAAACCAAATTTATTCTGCATTTAGCTCACAATTATATTTTGATTTATCATATTTAACAAGTTTAGTTGCAATTGCAAAAGCCTGCTTGACTAACTTGTTCATAACCGCAACAAGAGCCAGTTTCTTTGATTTGCCTTTTTGAATCAAGCGATCGTAAAGTTGTTTGCAAGCTTGGTTACAGCTCTTAGCCGTCAGGCTACACATAAATAATAAACTTCTCATTCTAGCCCCTCCCATTTTACAAATATGACCTTTTCCATTTACCGATGTTCCGGATTGGTATATTCTTGGACAAATACCTATGTATGAAGATAACTGCTTGCTATTTGAAAAATTCTTGAATTCATTAGTTATTGCAATAAACATGATGGCTGCTTTATTTCCTATACCAGGAATAGATTTTAGAACCCTGTATTGTTCTCCAGCATTTTTTATAACCAATTGCTCGGCTTTATCCTCAAGCTGCCTGATCTTCATATCCATCTGTGAGATTTGGTTTTTTATCAATTTTATCACTTCCACATCACATATCGGCAATTGGTCAAAAGCTTCTAATTGTCTTTGAAAAGAAGTTTTGCCCTTTATTAATAAGTCAATAGCTGTTTGTATTTGTTTTATTGTAAATACATAGCCTTGCGGTACTTTCCATATTTCTGGTTTGTTAATTAGAGCATAATCCCTTAAAAGAATTGCATCCACTTTATCTGTTTTTGCTCTTAAAAACTTCATTTGAGAGAATCGCTTTACACTCAAAGGATTTACTACAGAGACCTTAATACCTTTGTTATGCAAATAATAAGCAAGTTTAACATGATAGGATCCTGTAGCCTCCATAACAAAGTGATCTTCTGGTTTTGTCTTTTGAATTAACCTGTTAAAACCTGTGAGATTGTTTTGTATCTGATACGATTTTCTACCATCAAATACATCTAACTTTTTCTTTGATACATCAATACCAATAAAGTTGTTTAATTTTGTCTTCATATTTTTAAGTTTTTGACCAGATAGACTTTGTTTCTTCGCTTATCAATCCTAAATACAGGCT
>JAESSM010000004.1 GCA_016764115.1 Bacteroidia bacterium
ATTTCCAATTCCCTTATCGCTATCCAAAGTTTTATATACAAAAAAGACCCGAAGGAAGCGGGTAAATACCTGACGAATTTTGCCAAGTTGATGCGGCTGATCCTTGAAAATTCAAGGGAAGAATACGTTCCTCTTGAAAGAGAAATAAAAACGCTCGAGCATTATTTGGAATTACAGACACTGCGTTTTGAAAATAAATTTGACTATAGCATCGATATGGCTCCTGAAATAGATGCCGAAACCATAGCCATCCCACCAATGCTTGCACAGCCCTTCATTGAAAATGCACTGGAGCACGGTATCCTTCACAAAAATACAGATGGCAAGATCAGTGTACGTTTTAATTTGGAAGGTGACCTCGTGTTACTTGAGGTAGAGGATAACGGAATTGGCAGGCAGAAAGCAGCAGAATTGAAACAAACAGATAAGAAAGCTCACCAATCCTTGGCAACTACCATTACCCAAGAGCGGTTAACAATATTGAACAAAAAGAACAGGCAAAAGATCAAGTTGAATATAACTGACCTAAAAAGCCCGGATGATGATGTAGTGGGAACAAGAGCTACTTTCCATATTCCTTTCAGAAATGTATGACGAATGATAATTTATCTACTGCTTTTGATAAAAATATCTGCTTTTTAATAATTTTTAATCATTGTACTCTTTACCTTTTCTATTTTTACCATCAAAGTAAAAGGTAAATGATCAGCACAATCATCATTGATGACGAACAGAAGTCAAGAGAAACAATAGCTGACATTCTCGATCTGTATTGCAAGGATGTATCCGTTGTAGCGCAAGCAGAAGATGTTAAGTCGGGATTAAATGCTATCGCTCAATATAAGCCGGATGTGATATTGCTGGATGTTAAAATGCCTGACGGAACCGGTTTTGACCTTTTGCAACAATTAGATACCATTGATTTTAAGGTCATTTTTATCACCGGCTATGAAGAATATGCCATCAAAGCACTTAAATTCAGCGCTCTCGATTATATATTAAAGCCGGTTGACCCTGATGAGCTAACAACAGCCCTCAATAAAGCAGAACATTCGCTAGAGCGGGAGAACATCAGCTTAAAACTGAATGCTTTTGTGACCAATATTGGCAATATTGTCAAAGAAGTTAAAAAGATCGTACTAAAAACAGCCGACAACATTTATGTGATAAACGTGCAAGATATCATCAGGTGTAAATCGGACAGGAATTACACGCAGTTTTATTTTAATGACGGCAAAAAACTATTAGTATCGAGAACATTGAAAGAATATGACGACCTGCTCAACGGGTATAGTTTCTTCAGGGTGCATCAATCCCACCTTATCAATCTGAATTACATTGACCACTATGCAAAAGGTGACGGTGGTTTTGTCTTTATGAAAGATGGTTCTTCAGTTGCCGTTTCATTTCGCAAAAAGGAACAGCTACTAAAGCTCCTTGAAGAATTGTGATTTTGTAATCGTCCCTACGATCCCTGTTTTTCAAAACTTGCACTGAGTATTGATTAAACGAATATTCGTTAATTCCGAACGAATGATAATTGTCTATTAGTGTTTGGTAATTCCCTCATTCTTTCATTTTCCGTTTTCATACATTGCTCAAAAATTGTGAGCATGAACAAGTTGATGATCATAGATGATGATCGTTGTAAAAGCGAATTGGCCGCTTTTATAAAAGCACATCCTCAAAGCGTAAAAGTGGTAGTTGATTTACATGAAGTCACCTCAAAGATTGACCTCTTTCTCGATAACATTATGTCTATTTACAGAATACAGAAAAAATTGACCATCAACACTGCCCAAAGCTTGATGGTTGTAAATGTAGATGATGTTGTAAGGTGCAAATCTGCAAGGAATTACACAGAGCTTCACTTTAAAGACGGCAAGAAGATCATCGTTTCTAAAACGCTAAAAGAATTTGATGAACTCTTAAACCCCTATCATTTCTGGAGAATACACAAATCACATCTGATCAACCTCAATTACTTAGATAAATATGTGAAAAGCGAAGGCGGGGATGTTTTGTTAAAGGACGGCACCAAAATCCCCGTCTCCACCCGCAAAAGGGAAAAATTGTTGAGGTTACTGGAGAAATTGTGAATGAGACATTTAAAATGTAACGATTGGTTATTAATGATATACGATTAATAACCAAACCCCATCGATTGATAAATAAGTATTAGCAAATGATAATTAATCGTAAAATTAACTTTTCTACTGCATACTTTTAATGGTTAATTAGCGAATTTTTAAACTCTGGAAACCATGTGGAAAAAATATTTTCTCTCGCTTAGTATTATTGAAATGCTATTTGCCTTAAAAAGCAACGCGCAGTTAATTATCAGCTTCCTCACTACTACGGGAATACCACTTGCCAATTTACATGATAAGAGCATGTCCATCCCAATAACATCAATTATTGGCAATTATTTTTTTGCAAATCAAAAAACATGGTTAAATTAGCACCAATATATAAACTACATTAACTTCCGCAATGCTCATTAAAACCCCTAATTCCATGAAAAAATTATTCCCCCTTTTCGCTGGATTTTTATGCCTTGCCAATGTCGCAATTTCCCAATCAATTACAGTAACTGTGCCAAATGGAGGCGAAAGTTGGACAGGATGTTCTACACAAAATATTACTTGGACCTTCTCCGGAACAGGTACTCTTTTCAGTATTGATTATTCCACCGATGGTGGTACCACATGGGCTTCTGTAACCAGTTTTTATAGTGCCACAGGAGGAAGTGGTTCATTCGCCTGGTTGGTTCCAAGCATAGGTTCAACCAATTGTCTTGTCAGGGTAAAAGATTCCAACGATCCGGCTACGGATGATGTTAGTAATACGACATTTACAATTATTGCCCCCATACTTTTAACCTCCCCCAATGGCAGTGAGAGCTTAGGCGCCGGTGCAACGCATATAGTCACCTGGACTGAAGTTGGAACTTCCAATTTTTATGATATTGATTATTCCATTGATGCAGGTGCGAGCTGGATAGTCATTGCAAATAATTATAACACAATAACAGCCACATATAACTGGACCATTCCAAATAATCCTTCAGCAACTTGCCTGTTGAGGGTTACAGATGCCAACGATATCTGTATGACTGATGAGAGTGATAATTTGTTTACCATCATAAATGACTTGGCTGTAACCTCTCCCAACGGTGCAGAGAGCTACCAGGCGGTGGTAGGCACCCAGGGAAATATTATCAATATGAATACCACCACCACCTACACCGTCAACAGCGGCAGCTTTTACGACATTGGGGGGCCTACC
>JAESSM010000140.1 GCA_016764115.1 Bacteroidia bacterium
AAAAATTAATTTAGGGCTTGCTGGTTTACAGCAAGCCTTTTTTATTGCCATATGTCGAAAATTAAAGTCAAAACACGATATAAGAAGCTCTTAGCGGATACGACTACTCCCGTTAATATTTATCTGAAATTAAGGGACAATTTTCCTAACAGTTTATTATTAGAGAGTTCGGATTATCATGGAAATGAGAATTCATTTTCCTATATTTGTTGTAAGCCAGTTGCCGAGTTTAAGGTTGTTAATGAACATATTCATCAAAAATATCCTGATACCACTTCAGAATCCAAAAAGATAAATCACAAAAGTGAAGTTGTTGATGGTTTAAGGGAGTTTTATACCCAGTTTGATGTTTCTAACTCTGAATTTGAATTCATCAACAACGGGTTGTTCGGTTATATTGGATATGATGCGGTGAGGTATTTTGAAGATGTGCAGATTGAAAAGGATCAGTCTATTGTACCTGATATACTTTATCATATTTACCGATTTGTAATAGTAATCAAGCACTTCAAAAATGAACTTTACATTTTTGAGCATAGCTATGGAGATACTACTTATAGCGAAACTTTAGAAACGATCCAGTCCTTAATCAGGAATAAGAACATTGCTACCTATAATTTTTCAAATGATAGTGATGAAAATTCTAACTTCACTAATGATGAGTTTTTAGATATCATTTCCAAAGGGAAGGATCATTGTCACAGGGGTGATGTTTTTCAAATTGTACTTTCCAGAAGGTTTTCTCAATCGTTTAAGGGAGATGAATTCAATGTTTATCGCGCATTGAGGTCTATTAATCCTTCTCCTTACCTGTTTTATTTTGATTATGGAAGTTTTAAGATATTCGGTTCCTCTCCGGAAGCACAATTAGTAGTAAAAGATAATAAAGCCTTGATTTACCCGATTGCGGGAACATTTAAGCGATCAGGAGATGATACTACGGATTATAAATTAGCTGAAGACTTAATGAATGATCCCAAAGAAAATTCAGAACATGTAATGTTAGTTGATCTCGCGCGTAACGATCTAAGCAGAAATGGTGAAAATGTGAATGTGGAGACATTTAAGGAAATTCAGTACTATTCCCATGTTATTCATTTGGTATCAAAGGTTTCTGCGGAAGTAAAAAGTGAAAATCTTACTAACATTGTTGCAGATACTTTTCCTGCAGGAACATTGTCCGGAGCTCCGAAACACAATGCAATGAAGTTGATAGGCAATTATGAAAATGAAAACCGAGGACTGTATGGTGGCTGTATTGGTTTTTTAGGATTTAATCATGACTTTAACCATGCGATTGTGATCAGGTCATTTTTTAGTAAAGATAATGTACTTTATTATCAGGCAGGAGCAGGTGTTGTAGAAAAATCAGAACCGGAGAATGAGTTACAGGAGGTAAATAACAAGTTAATGGCTTTAAGAAAAGCAATAAATATGGCAGAAAAAATATAATAGAGTTGACTTAAAAGAAAAAAACCATGTCATTCTGAACGTAGTGAAGAATCTTGTTCCCTGATTATCACGATGTAACTAGATCCTTCACTACGTTCAGGATGACATAAATGGGTTATTAAGACAACCTTTATGAAAGAATAGAATAAACATGAAACTCTTAGTATACGATAATTACGATTCATTTACTTATAATCTGGTTCATATTATTGAAGAACACGGTATTGAGCATGATGTTTACAGGAATGACAAATTATCGTTGGATGAAATTGGACAGTACGATAAGATCTTGCTATCTCCCGGACCGGGAATTCCTATAGAGGCGGGAAACATGTTGGAGGTGATAAAAGAATATGCACCCAAGAAGAGCATACTTGGAGTGTGTCTGGGTCATCAGGGAATTGCTGAGGTATTTGGTGGGGAATTGATCAATATGGAAAAAGTATTACATGGGGTATCAACCAAGGTTAGTATATCAGATACGCAGGATTATTTGTTTAAAGATATTGTACAAGAGTTTGAGGGTGGCCATTATCACTCATGGGTTGTTGATGATGTTAATTTTCCTGAAGAGTTAGAAGTAACTGCAATAAATGAGAACGGCTTGATCATGGCTTTAAAACATAAAGAATTTGATGTGAGGGGAGTGCAATTTCATCCTGAGAGTGTATTGACAGAGCATGGAAAAGAAATAATAATGAATTGGCTTAATAATTAACGTGTTGACGAATGAAAAGATTAATTAAACGTCAGATTGAGCGAAGTCGAAATCTAATCGGCCTATGTTTCGACTCCGCTCAACATGACCTTGATTTTTAGAAACATATTAAATTCAATTTATTAACGAGTGAATAACAAATACACGACTTAACGAATATACGATTAAACGAAAATGAAGGAAGTTATAAATAAATTGATTGAACATAAACCTCTTGGCAGGGAAGAAGCAAGTAATATCTTAAAGGATATAGCAAGCTCCAAGTACAATCCCAGCCAAATTGCAGCTTTTTTGACTACTTATATGATGCGCAGTATAACAGTTGAAGAGCTATCCGGTTTTCGGGATGCTCTATTAGAACTTTGCATTCATATTGATTTATCTGCTTATGATGCTATTGATCTTTGTGGAACAGGAGGAGATGGTAAGGATACCTTTAATATTTCCACCTTAGCTTCATTTGTTACTTCCGGAGCAGGAGTTAAGGTTGCTAAACATGGCAACTATGGTGTTTCTTCTGTTTGTGGGTCATCAAATGTATTGGAGCATTTTGGTTTAAAATTTACCATCGACAAGAGTATTTTGGAAAAACAAATCTCTGAGGCAGGAATATGCTTTTTGCATGCACCGTTGTTTCATCCGGCCATGAAAAATGTCGCACCGATCAGAAAAGAATTGGGAGTCAAGACTTTTTTTAATATGCTTGGCCCGATGGTGAATCCATCATTTCCTAAAAAGCAATTG
The DNA here is from genome assembly GCA_016764115.1 of Bacteroidia bacterium. GTDB lineage: Bacteria > Bacteroidota > Bacteroidia > JAESSM01 > NORP286 > NORP286. The sequence continues at coordinate 2,915 of JAESSM010000140.1, forward strand.
GTAGGGGTATTTAACTTGGAATTAGCCCGTTTGTACTCGTATCTATACCAACAAACTGACATGGATTATGTTATTCTGCATGGATTAGATGGTTATGATGAAATATCACTGACTAGTGATTTTAAATTGATTTCAAAAGATAAAGAGCAAATATTAAATGCCGCAGATTTAAAACTTGAAGTAGTACAAGCAAGTGATCTTTTTGGAGGTTCTACAGTTGAAGAAGCAGCCAAGTTGTTCAATAATATATTGGATGGCAACGGAACACAGGCACAAAACCAGGTTGTAATTGCAAATGCAGCCATGGCTATACATTGTGCTAATAAGAAATCAATTGAAGAGTCAGTAGATAGTGCTAAAGAATCACTGGAATCCGGAAAGGCCTTAGAATCATTTAACAAACTTTTATCCATTTAATAATGAATATCTTAAAGGAAATAATTGCATACAAGAAGAAAGAGGTTGCTGAGAACAAAAGTCTCTATCCTGAGAAGTTGTTGAA
>JAESSM010000065.1 GCA_016764115.1 Bacteroidia bacterium
AGTAATATTTGGCTCCCATATTCCATCCTTTCTATAAAAACACGCTCAAACTCGTATAATGGTTCTACCAACCTATGAGAAGCAGCCCCCTCAATATTGCCGTAAAGCATCGTTAATGGGCCTTTTTCAATTTTCAAGGTAAACGTAGGAAGTACTTGAGAGTATCCATCAAATCCATACTCTTTTAAAAGAAACACTCCACCAGCAAGAGTAATATTTGGGCTTGCCTGGTAAACTAGTTTTGGATGAACCTGATTGCCGTAAAGTGTGTAACCTTCACTTATTTTATTGTAATACTCATTGTTCTTCATAAAATTGAGATTGTAAAAATTAAATCTCAACTTATTACTGTCGTTCTTATTAATTTCTAATCTTTCATCAAAAAAATCATAATCAACTTGAGCTATAACATCTTGTGAAAAATGAAATACTATAATATATATGAAGACACAGACTCTTTTCATCAATGTTAAAGATAATAAAATTGTTATTGGATTTTTGTGCCTAATACACAAAGGATTAGTCATCCTTTACAAAGGCCAAACTATTTTTTAACCCACTGTACTCTACGAGATCGAACTTAAAGGAGCCAAGCCATAGTTCTGATTCTATTCTGATAGGAATATAGTTAGGGTCATCCGAAATGTAAGCAATTACTCCATTCTGTGCCTCAAACACTCTTCCCTGTTGAACCAACGGCATTAATTTCAAACATCTGAATTTCCCCAAACCTGTCTTGATGGTTGTTTTCCCAAGATACTTTGCATAAACCGGAAATATCTCATCTGTAAAGTAAGTTTGTAAGGATATGGTATCTCCATAGTTAAGATTATTAAATAGCTCACATCGGGCATAGTAAAATACAGAGATGATATCCTGAATATATTTGGGAATCGACTTCTCTCCTGACCTCTGACTCTGTATCTTACCGTTCAAGTGATCATAAACTACCTCATTATAATACCTGTATTTTCCTTCCTTAATTTGCCTTATCGATTTTATTGGAGCAACTGCTTCTATATCAATGTATGATTCATACGTATCACGTACATGGTAAACCCAATCAAGCATTCCAACAGTTCTTCCGGTTAGTACAGCATGATGACATGATCTACCTGAGACAATTACCGGGTCAGTTTTTAATTCCAGTACTGCCTCACCAGCAGTAATAAAACCATAGTAAGCTGAATACTTCAGTTTTTCCCCGGGAGTAAACGCATAATTATCAATACTTCTGTATTGCAATGAATCTTGTGCAAGAAGCTCAGGTTGGAATAAATAACAGGAAATTAAAATTACGGATAGTTTATTTAGCATACTAAAGGAAGTTCAAAAAGGATACCAAATAAATTGGAAGATTAAAAGGATGGAAAATTGAAAGATTAAATTTGCATTTCAGACAATCTTCAATTTTTAAATTTTTAAATCTCAAATCAGTAAAAAAAATAGCCTGATCTTCTATATCCATAAGTCACCAAATCATCCATGAATATTCTGAGTTTAAGAAGACCAAGCTATTCGTACCTATAGTATACGACTAAATCAGTAAAGGGTTATAGAATTATCGATTTCATTTGCAAAAGCAGTAATTCCTCCTTTTAGATTAAATAGATTGGTTAAGCTGTGTTTCTTTTCAAGTTCTTCTATAGCCATTGCACTTCTGCCGCCACTTTTGCAATGTATTATTACAGGCTTATCCCTTGATATCCTATCCGCCTTGTCTATAATTTTTCCTAGCGGTATTAATTCACCATTAAGATTACAGATGTCATATTCGTAGGATTCTCTGACATCAATTAATTGAAAATCTTCATGATCATCCAATTTTTGCTTTAAGTCTTGAACACTAATTTCTTTCATATTTATACTGTTTTGATTTGTATTACAGAACTGTTCGTAATCAATTAATTCCGAAATGTCACAATTTTCTTCGACTCTATCAAAATTTAACGTATTTACTTCAGCAGTTAATGAATCATAAACCAGCAATTTGCCGTTCAAAACATCACCAATTCCGATAAATATTTTAATTACCTCATTGGCCTGCATTGATCCAATTATGCCTGGTAATACTCCCATAACACCAATTTCTGCACAATTTGGCACCGAGCCTGGAGAAGGAGGTTCAGGAAATAAACACCTATATGTAGGACCTTTCTTACCACTTTTATTTTTAAAGTTAAATACAGAAACTTGGCCTTCAAACTTAAATATCGAACCGAAAACAAATGGTTTGTCCGAAATCACACAAGCATCATTGATCAAGTACCTTGTAGGAAAATTATCTGTACCGTCAGCAATGAGGTCATAATCTTGAAATATTTTTAATGCATTAGAAGAATCTAGCCGTTCCTGATAAATATTTATTTGAATGAATGGATTTAATTGACTCAGTTTCTTTTTCGCAATTTCAACTTTTGGTTTGCCAATATCATCCTTTCCATATAATACCTGCCTATGCAGATTTGTAGCATCAACTACATCCGCATCAATTATTCCAATTGTACCAATTCCCGCTGCTGCCAAATATGATAATATTGGACAACCCAATCCTCCGGCACCAACAACCAAAACCTTTGCATTGATCAATTTTTCTTGCCCCTTTTTACCTATTTCAGGTAAAATTATATGTCTTTGGTATTGAGAAACCTCTTCTTTAGTTAGCCCCTTCATTATTCCATCAATTGTTATTGCAAATTATTTCTTTTAAAGCTTCAATCCAAATATCATTGTCATTTAATCCTTGAACTAAAACAAGCTCTTCACCTCCAAAACTTTTGAATTCATCATTGTACTCTATTTCAACTTCATAGGTTGTCTCCAAACAATCACAAACAAATGCAGGTGAAAAAACCAATACGCGCTTTTTTCCATCTTTAGCAAGCTTTTCAAGTACATCCCTCGTATAAGGCTCAAGCCAAGGGTCTTTCCCTAGCCTAGACTGAAAACATATCGTGTAATGACTTTCCTGTAAATTCAACTTTTCTGCAATTAACTTAGCAGTTGAGTATGACTGTTCTTCGTAATCAGGAAGTCCTTTACTAACTGCCTTTTTTATATGCCTCCGAGGCAATCCGTGAAACGAAAAAATTACATGATCAAAATTTTGTGGATCATAACGTTTTCCCAATTCTGAAAAACAATTGATAAAATGCTTGTTATCATGAAAATCACCAATTACCTCTA
>JAESSM010000210.1 GCA_016764115.1 Bacteroidia bacterium
TAAAGAACATGTTTCGTCAAAACGAGAGTTGTATAGAAAAATTGATGATAGCGCTTTAAAAGGTAAATGGGATGTAACTGTGACTAACGGAATGGACAAGCCAATTTTTGAGATTGGAGATGTTTCATATACCCAGCATGATTTTGCACAGTATGTCAATAAAAACCAAGTAAAACGTTTGGCCAAGTCAGTTGATGTGTTGCTTAAAATTCTATATAAGAGATACGTTGACAAGAAATGTATGGAATATGAGGAAAGCCAGTTGGAAGATAAATATCCTGATTTTAAGACTCTTATGAAAGAATATTGGGACGGGATCCTGTTATTTGAATTAACTGATCAGAAAGTGTGGACAATGGCTGTGAAGGATACCACTGGGTTGAGAAGTTTCTATAAAGAGAAGAAAGGAAATTACATGTGGCCTCATCGGGTAGATGCTATGATCATTACTTGCAAAAATGAAGAAGTAGCTAAGAAAACCAGAAAACTGGCGAAAAAAAGCAAGAATTCAAGAAAAATAATTTTAGAAAAGATCAACACTGACAAGGATAATAACCTCAATATTCAACAAGGAAAATTTGTAAAAGGGGACAATGCAAATGTGGATGCAGTTGCCTGGGAAAAAGGCTTGTCTGAAAATGTTGAGAAAAATGGGAAAATAGTTTTTGTTAGGATAAATGCTGTATTGGAACCTCAGGTAAAATCATTAAATGAATCAAGGGGATTGGTAATTGCAGACTATCAAAATTATTTGGAAGAAAAATGGATCAAGGGGCTAAGAGAGAAGTATAAAGTGGAGGTGAAAAAGGAGGTTTTTTCCGTATTGCTTAAGGAAAGTGAGAGTGAGCAAAATGAAAAAAACTAATTTTCATTTCTTTCTATTCAAAATTCATCACTAATAACTCATCACTCAGAACTAACCATTAGCTAGCCAACTTTTAGTTGAAGAACTTCGTCTTTATATTATTGGGATATCTACTATTGTCCTCATGTTCTTATTTTGAAAAGAGACTTGAGGAAAAAGATGTTGTTGCACGAGTTCATGAAACTCATTTATACCTTTCAGATCTTGCGGTAGTAGTACCAGAAGCTGTTTCTGCTGAAGATAGTATCATTTTTGTAAGCAATTACATTGATACTTGGGTAAGGCAACAGTTGTTGTTGTACAAAGCAGAAAAGAATATTGAGAATTACGAGAAAAGAATTGGGAAACAATTGGAGTCGTATAAAAATTCGTTGATCATATTTGCTTATGAGCAAGAAGTGATAAAACAAAAGTTGGATACATCGGTTTCTATTGCTGAAATAAAGAGTTATTACACAAACAACAGCCAAAATTTTGAGTTAAAAAGAAACATTCTGAAGTTTGATTTTATAAAGCTGAATAAGGAATCACCCAAACTAAAGAAGGTTAAAAAATGGTTCAGGAATTATCCGGATAAAGATGGATTTGAACTTGAAGATTACTGTCATCAATATGCAATTAGCTTCAGTTTGCAGGATAGTTCCTGGTATTTTTTTGATGATGTGATCAAAGAGTTGCCTATTGAGACCTATAACCAGGAAGTTTTTTTGAGATATAAAAAGTATTTTGAGTTAGAAGATTCATTGCATTACTATTATGTTCACATAAATGATTTTAAAATAAAAGAAAATGCTTCACCGTTAATAATGGAGAAGCAGAAGATCAAGAGTATCATTGTTAACCAAAGAAAACTGGAATTACTTAAAAGAATGGGAGCCACAGTGTATGATGAAGCAGTACATAACAATTACTTTGATATTTATATAGACGTAACACAACAACAATAAGCTCATGCTAAATTTATACAACCTAATCCAGATAAACTGGAAATTGCAAAGGTCAAGTACCAAATAACAAATAAATTCGAAGCACTAAATCCGAACCTCGAAACAAATCCAAATTATAAAAATAACCAAAAAACGTATGATGACATCTCTTGTATATTTTTTTGAACATTTAAGGATTGAAATTTTGAATTTGTTTAGTATTTAGAGATTTGGATTTAGGATTTGTTTGAATTTTGATGCTTGTTATTTGTAATTTTCTGACAAAAAGTACATCAATATTATGGATAAGATACTAACATTACTTTTACTAATAACTCCCTTTGCGATACTGAATGCTCAGGATAATTCTGTGATTGACGAAACAATTGCAGTAGTTGGAGACAATTACATCTTAATGTCGGAGCTAGAAGTGCAATATTTGCAGTATGCCTCACAATCGAACAGCAGTGAAGATGATCTGAAATGCCAGTTGTTACATCAACTACTTTTGCAAAAAATGCTGATCACTCAAGCTGAAGCAGACAGTATTGAGATCAGTGAAGATCAAATTGATGATGAGATAGACAGGCGGTTAAGATATTTTATAAATCAATTTGGTTCAAAAGAAAAGTTGGAGGAGTATTACAAGAAATCCATTCTTGAGATCAAAGAAGAGTTTAAACCAAGCATTAAAGAACAGTTACTGGTTCAAAGGATGCAGGCAAGAATTACAAGCGATTTAAAGATAACTCCTGCAGCAGTGAAAAAATTCTATAAAGAAATTCCAACAGATAGCTTGCCATTTATCAATGCAGAAGTGGAAGTTGGGCAAATAGTTAAATTTCCGGAGTTAGATGCCTCTGTAAAGGAAAAAACAAAACAAAAGCTGAAAGATATAAGAGAAAAGATCTTAAATGGTGAGTCATTTGAGAAAATGGCCAAGTTGCATTCTGAAGATCCTGGATCAGGAAAAAGAGGTGGAGAGTTGGGATTTGTGGGTAGGGGAGAATTGGTTCCTGAATTTGAGGCAGAAGCATTTAAAACTGGAAAAGATGAAGTTTCTGCTTTGTTTGAATCGGAATTCGGATTTCATATTCTACAATTAATAGAAAGAAGGGGAGAACAAGTTAATGTACGGCATATATTACTTCGACCTGAAATGGGAACGGCTGATCTCCAAAGTGCTAAAGTATTTTTGGATAGCATCTACAATCTAATTAAAAATGATTCAATTAGTTTTGCTAAAGCAGCTAAACAATTTTCTGAAGATGAGGAAACAAATCAGAATGCAGGAATGCTTTACAGCGCTGAAACGGGAACTAACAAGATACCGATGGATAAGTTAGACCCCGGATTGTTTTTCCAATTAGATACGCTTAAAACTGGTAGAATTTCAAAACCGTTGCCTTTCAAAACTAAGGATGGCAAAGATGCTTATCGCTTGATCTTTTACAAATCAAAATCATCACCTCATAGAGCAAATTTGAAGGAAGATTATCAAACAATTCAAGCTGCTGCATTGAGTGCGAAAAAGGATATTGAATTTAAAATTTGGTTCGATAAAAAGAAGGTTTCAACTTTTATTCAGGTAGATGAGGTTTATCACAATTGTGAGATAATACAGAACTGGATTCATTGATCGTTATTCGTATAATAGTGTATTCGTTAATTCGTATTTATAATTGGTATCATTTGTATCCATTAGCATATTGGAATCAACAATTAGTATATTAGCATCATAATGCAAAGTGAAGAAGTAAAAATAAAAGCAAATTCAGATTCTTCAGATGTGGAGTTAGTTGATGAGCTATCCAAATCCTACAACAAACTAAGATCAGAGATTGCCAAGGTTATAGTTGGGCAAGACGAAGTTGTTAAAGCTGTACTTACTTGCATCTTCAGCCAGGGGCATTGTTTATTGATCGGTGTGCCCGGGCTAGCAAAAACATTATTAGTGCAAACTATTGCTGATGCGTTGGGGTTGAACTACAGCAGAATCCAATTTACTCCTGATCTTATGCCTTCTGATATAACAGGATCAGAAATTTTGGATGAAAACAGGAATTTTCGCTTTGTAAAAGGACCAGTTTTCGCTAACATTATTTTAGCAGATGAGATAAATAGAACTCCACCAAAAACTCAGGCAGCATTGTTGGAAGCCATGCAGGAATTTGGAGTTACCGTAGCTGGACAAAGATTTGAGTTAGAGAAACCGTTCTTTGTATTAGCAACTCAAAATCCAATAGAATTAGAGGGTACATACCCATTGCCTGAAGCACAATTGGATAGATTTATGTTTAATGTTTGGGTTGATTATCCTGGATATGATGAGGAGATAAAAGTAGTTAAAAATACCACCAGCGATTTGCAAGTTACGGTCAATAAAGCACTCTCGGCAGAAGACATACTAAAATATCAACAGATAATCCGTAAGATCCCAATTACGGATAATGTATTGGAATATGCAGTGAATTTGGTTCACAGTACACGCCCTGACAATGAAACTGCACCTCAGATAGTTAAAGACTATATCAATTGGGGGGCAGGCCCAAGAGCTTCGCAATATTTATCCATAGGAGCAAAATGCAATGCTGTGCTTAGTGGTAAATACTCACCAGATATTGAGGATGTTAAAACCGTAGCAATGTCCATATTAAGACACAGGATTGTCCGGAATTACCAGGCAGAAGCTGAAGGGGTTTCCGTAGAGGATATCGTTGACGAGTTGATGAAGTAATTCACTAACCTTGTAATTAATCAGTGCCTTGAGTTTAGAATGCCTAAAATGCCTAAAGTTTTATTTCTTACAAATGGATTAAAAAATTATAAAGTTGTAAGATTCAAAGATTATTAGAACAACATAAGACATCTTATACA
>JAESSM010000211.1 GCA_016764115.1 Bacteroidia bacterium
GAGATATATAACACCTACGATTAAATATCCCGATGAAAGTTTTATTATTGACTGTTTATTCTGGTTAGAAAAGCAGTAAAGTAAAATTGGAATTATTGCAATGAAAGAGAAAATTGTTTCTTTAGACAACAAAGCAATTAAAAAGCAAATAAGCCCTCCCAATAAATACTTAAATGTATTTGATTTGAGATAACTGAATAAAAAGTATACTGACGACAGAATAAATAGTAAGCTTAAGATCTCATCTCTGCTTTTGATGTTAGCAACTACTTCTGTATGGATAGGGTGTGCCAGGAAAAGTAACGATACAACAAGTGATAATGTGCGGACATTAACTTTGGAAATAGAGGCAGTGTTCTTAAATAACTTTAGTAGAGTTAAAAAGAGTAATATTCCGGTGAGGCCATACAAGGTAACATTGATGATGTGACTTATTTTAGCTGATTTGCCAAACAAGTCGTACTCAATGGCAAAAATGATAAGTGAAAATGGGCGGTAAACTGCGTTATTGCTTCCATCATAACCAAACCAATAGGCATGTGTGAAAATAGTTGAAATTGCACTTATACCTTGCTTTGTAAATTTGTTGGCAGAAATAACAGTGTGGTCATCTAGGGCATAACCGTTGTTAAAAGTATTTTGATAGAGCAGAATAGAGAACACAAAAAGAACGGCAGCTACCAAATAATTATTATCAAATAACGAATGGTTTTTTGAATTGCCTTTAGGTTTTTCTTTTTTTCTATCTTTAGACATGGCTCTTAATAGCTTGGCTAAATTAAATAATGCAATTATATAATTTATGATTGATCGAATTTTTATTGAACAGGGAGACATTACCCAGCAAAATTTGCATGCTCTTGTAAATGCAGCCAATAAAACATTGTTAGGTGGAGGAGGAGTTGACGGTTCAATTCATCGTGCCGCAGGACCTGAATTATTGAAAGAATGTAAAACTTTGAACGGATGCAATACAGGTGAAGCAAAAATTACCAAAGGCTACCAATTACCAGTAAAATATGTGATTCATACAGTTGGACCCGTGTGGCATGGAGGAAATGGTAAAGAAGCAGAATTGCTGACAGATTGCTATATAAATTGCTTAACTCTTGCAATTAATCATGGAATTGAATCAATTGCTTTTCCTGCAATTAGTACTGGAGTGTATGGATATCCATTGGATAAAGCATGCTTTATTGCAATAAATGAAACCTTGAATTTCTTTAATCGAAATGACCCCATTGAAAAAGTGGTTTTTGTTTGTTTTGATGATCTCAACTTTAAAACCTATCAATCAACACTGGCAAAGTTTAAATAATGGTTAAGAGTTACAGTATCCATGTAATAGGAAGAGTTCAAGGAGTATTTTTCAGGGCTTCAACCAAAGAAGCAGCAATTAAATACAATATTCATGGATTTGTTAGAAATGAATTTGATAGTTCCGTTTATATTGAAGCAGAAGGGGAGGAAAACAATCTTGAAAAATTTATTGATTGGTGTAAAGAAGGACCTGAGCTGGCAAAAGTAGAAGAAGTAAAAATAGAGGAGGAACCGATAAAGAACTTTTCAGATTTTATAATATCACATTAAAAGTAATATCATTTCCCGGAAGGATTTCCTAAACTAGGGGCGGGAATTTCTGTTTCCTGATTTGATGAGTTGTATGAAGCCAAACTACGCGCATGATTAAAACTCAACGAAAAAATTATCATTGCTAAATTCAAAATAAACCCAACCAGGAAAATTGAATATATCTTATTAAAAATAGAGGCTGAATTCACTTCTAATTGCTCTTTTTCAACCATGTTACATTAATTAAACTCAGTAATAATTTTGGCTTTATTAATTTCTTTGGCTTTTCTCGATATATTTTGGGTTATTACCAGTTGAGCAGTTAGAACTTTATTTGTGAAGTTGATACTACAAGTGGTGTGACTTATATATGGATTTCGTTATGACTTAAGTTCTTTGCTAAAGACAACCAAATAAGTTGCATTTCTCAATTCTACCTTTTCAAGCACCGATTGAGTTTTTGGCAGTAATACGTTGCTTTTTATGATCTCATTAAGTTCAGGTTGGCTGTGACTTATTGAAACCATTAAACTGAAACATATACAACAGCAAAATGCTGACAATCCGTAAAGCTTGGTAGTTAATTGAATTTTTGATTTCATTATCTTGATTTTTGGCTTTGTTTTAAAATAACTTTTAGAAAGGTAAACCAATTGACACGAGATGTCAATATTTTAAAGTGCCGCATCTAAATATATTTGGGACAAATATTCTATATAAGTAGTTGATAATCAGTATATATTTGTTTTTTTTGTTGAAAAATCTACTCAAATTATTCTGAAATTTGTCACATACAGAATTATTTATTGCTTGAAGGTGATTGACTTGATAGGGCTAAAATCTTAGTTTGAATAATGCATTAAAATGCAAATATTCTATCTGAAACGTAATGTGAAAGTAATGTGTTTAATGTAATAGAACTCCAGGAACGGAATTCTATGGATATTGAGTAAAAGCCTTATATATTTATTCTGATTGAAGAAAAGTATGTTTAAGAATTCTTTCCTTTTGAATAGTTGAGGGAGAATTGAAACTAAAAATCAACATTGCTACAAGCAGTACAAAACATACTCCAATTAAGCTATAAATTTTGGTGTGAAGAGATTGGTTAGATACGTTTTCTAATGGCTTCATGACTTTTTACTTTTTCGTGCTTTTGTAAATGATATGATAAATGTAGTTCAATACAACTCTTAAAGCAAGCGTTTTTTGATAGCCTAAATTTCAAGATTGGTACAAATTATTTTCCGAGAAACAGTTAAATAAGGAAAATGCTAGGTAAAACAGGTTGAAAAATGATATCGGATCAATATAAACTTGTCACAAATGAAGAAATTTTGATTATGTCCGAAGGTATATACAAACTATACGGTAGTCTAATCGGAAGAAGTGTACTTATTGATCCAAAAATCAATAGTGGCATCCTTAGTATATGGATCAATGTTCTTTTTAAGATGGGCGATTTTTTTTAATCGAAAATCTATCTTAGAGGCAGGTGAATTGAAACTATATAAAAGCATTATGAGTGTCATTGTGAAACACACAATGATAATGCTGTAAATTCTTGTATGGATTGAATTGTAATTAATTGTTTTGTCCATTATATGTATTTTAACTAGTTGTGCTAAGTATTACTATGATTAAGGTAAAACATATAGCAATGACACTGTAAAGCTTTACATAAATAGAGGTTGTATTTGATTGATCCATCCTGTTGTTTAAACTCAAATGTCAAATGTACGACACTTAGGCATCCGGTTCAAGTTTTTATTGCGTAATAACCTACTGTGTTGTTTTGTGTTTAATAAACTTTTTTAGCATTACTTTTACAATTTTTGTGTTAATAACTAACTTCTTATTTTCTAATATCTAGGATGTTAATACATTATAAATAACTTATTATCAATTAGATATAACAACCATACCGTAAATTTGGGAGATGGAAAACATAATAAACTTACAAATATCTTACATTGTATCATGTAAGCATAAATACCTGGTTTTCTTAACTTTTTTTGGTAAATGTGAAAATACCGTCTATTTATTACATAAAAAGTGATAATATCAATGAGATTGAAAGTGATTCTTGCTTAAATTGTGTACCCAAATAGCAATTTGCTAACTTAAAAATGAAAAGGAAAGAGTTTTATTATTTAGTA
>JAESSM010000066.1 GCA_016764115.1 Bacteroidia bacterium
AACCGGCACTTCATTTTATGTGAAATCAGGAACGCAGGGCCATAATGTGGAGGTAATTGTTGAGATAGGCAACGTTAAACTCACAGATATTAATAACCCACTCTCACAAATCACGCTCAGTGCAGGTGAAAATGCAGTTTATCAGACTGAAAATAAAATATTTGACAAAGTTAATAAGGATGTAAACTCCCTGTTTTGGAAAACAAAGACACTGGTATTTACAAAAATGCCACTAAAAGAAGTTGTTGAAATTATCAATCAGTGTTACGATGTCAATATTGTTTTGAGCAATAAAAACCTGGGAAATTGCAAACTCACTGCAACTTTCAAAGATCAGGGAATAAAAGATATTGTAGAAGTTATAAAAGCAACATTTGACTTAAATGTAAAAGAAGATGACACTCAGATCAAGTTTTATGGAGAAGCCTGTGAATCTATTTAAACATATAATATGTTTCTGTTTTTTCTCTTTACCCTATCTGCTCTTTGCCCAGGAAAACCCTTTAGAAAGGAAGGTCTCAATAACCATTGAGGATCAAAAACTTGAAACAGCCCTTGTATTAATAGGCAATAAGATCGATGTTGCTTTTTCCTACAATTCTGAAATAATCCCTGGAGATAGTATTATCAGTATTCAATTTGAAAACAGTAGTTTAAAGATGGTTTTATCATCAATGCTGCCTCCGGGAATTGAATACAAGGCAGCCGGCGGACAGGTAATTCTCGTAGCAAAATTAATTCAAACCCTCCGGGGAAGAGTTGTAGATATTGATTCAAAAATGCCTGTAATTGGGGCAACAATACAAATCCTTGATTCAGATCCCCTGGTAGGAACCACCACCGATCTTGACGGATACTTCAAACTTGAAGAAATTGCTGTAGGGAGAGTTAGCCTGAAAGTCAGTTATATTGGATATGAACCTAAAATAATATCCAATGTATTGGTCAACTCCGGCAAAGAGGTATACCTGGATATTGGGATCATAGAAAATCTAACGCAACTCAAGGAAGTAGAGATCAAGGCATATACTGACAAACGGGAAGCCCTTAACGAAATGTCGATAATGAGTACCCGGACTTTTTCTATAGAAGAAACAAAACGTTATTCAGGTAGTCTTAATGACCCCGCAAGAATGGTTGCTAACTATGCAGGAATAAGTGGAAATGCCCAAGGAAATAACGATATAGTGGTTCGTGGTAATTCACCCAAGGGAATACTTTGGAGATTGGAAGGCATTGAAATTCCCAATCCTAACCATTATGGTAATGAAGGAACCACGGGAGGCCCGATAAGTGCTCTTAATAGCTCCATGCTGGGGGATTTTGATTTTTTAACCGGTGCTTTTGCACCGGAGTATGGAAATACAACTTCCGGTGTGTTTGATATGCGCTTACGAAAAGGGAACAATGAAAAACGTGAGTATTCATTTGGTTTGGGCTTGCTGGGCATTGATTTTACTGCTGAGGGACCCTTTAAAAAAGGCGGAAAATCTTCTTACCTGGCCAATTACAGATACTCCTCTTTGGGTCTTCTTGATGAAGCAGGAATAGTTGATTTTGGAGGAGTTCCCAAATACCAGGATGCTTCATTCAAATTGAATTTTCCTACCCAAAAAATGGGAACTATCTCCATTTTCGGATTGGCCGGATTGAGTCATATTACAAATGAATTGAAGGACTCATCTAATGCAGAAAATATTTATAAAAGAGTTGATAATGCTGCGAACCTTGGTGTTGTGGGAATTAACAATATTTATCTTCTCAATAACAAGACATACATAAAAAGCAGTCTTTCCTTTGCTGCTAACGGAAGTGGGTTCATTTTTGAAGAAAGAACTTCTGATAACATTATGGAATTAACTTATAAATATAGAACTGAAAAATATACCGGTAAAATGTCCACCTCTTTAAACAGAAAAATAAATTCAAAAAACACAGCCAGTGCAGGACTAATTTATACTCACATGAAATACTCTTTTATCACAGAATATGTTGATGAAAATAAAGAAACTACTAGTCTTATAGATGAAAATGCAAACTCGGGTTATTTACAAGGTTACGTTAATTGGAAACATCGTTTTAATGACGATATTACAATGGTTGGAGGGCTGCATTATCTGCACTTTACACTCAACAATAGTTATTCCATTGAACCACGATTGGCGGCTAAATGGAAGGTTAGTGATAAACAAACTTTGAGTGCGGGGTTTGGTATTCACAGTAAAATGGAATCATTACTTAACTATGTTGTAAAAGTGGAAGATGATTCCGGGAACATAACAACTCCAAATAAAAGTTTAAAATTAGCCAAGGCAAATCATTATGTGGCAGGATATGATTGTCAGTTCAATAAAAATACTCATATAAAACTTGAAGCATATTACCAGCAATTGTATGATATACCGGTAGCAAATGATAAAAGCAGTGCTTATTCATTACTCAACCAAATTAATTGGTTTCCTGATGAAGGACAAGAACTGGTAAATAATGGTAAAGGTTATAATTATGGATTGGAATTAACTTTTGAACGCTTTTTTGCTAAGAACTTTTATTACCTCTTTACAGCTTCAGTTTACGAATCTAAATACAAAACTATGGATAATGTATGGAGAAAAACCCGGTTTGATGGCAATTACAATGCTAATTTTCTTTTTGGCAAAGAATTTAAAATTGGCAGGAAGAAAGGTAAAAACAAAGTAATGAAATTAGATGTTAAGACTACCTTGTTAGGTGGCTATAGGTATACTCCCATTGATCTGGAGGAATCCAGGAATAAAGGGAGGGCGGTTAGAACTGATGTTAATCCTTTTTCAGTAAAACGAGATGATGTTTTTTTCATAAACATTGCCGGAGGCTATAAAGTAAACAGGCCAAAAGCTACTCATGAAATTAAATTTGAAGTTCTTAACGTTACAAATAACTCGGCAAAAGTAACAGAATACTACAATGAAAGAACAGAAGAAATAGTGCAAAATAAACAACTGCCATTGATACCAAATATAATATATACTGTGCAATTTTAATGGAAGCGGGAGGTATATTAATCCCCCCTTTAGGTACTATAAATAAAAGTCTTAAGTGGATGAAAAGTACACATTGGAATGAGGTTTATATTTCTAATGGTACTTTCATAAAGAAATTGGATATGGGTTTACTGCAATCGTTGTGATTTTATGATATGCATTAAGTGCGTTCCGAAGCATTCTCACAAAAGTCGCAAAATATGGAAATGTGGGAAATGTTCAAAAGGGATTTTGGATGCGCAAGAACAAATAGCATTGTCCTAATTGAAAATGTTAGATTCGGGGCTTGTTAAATTACACCCTCACCAACAATCTTAGATCAATCAACAAGTCCAAACCTTTATTCAGGAATCTATTTGGTTCGAACTACCTTCTTAGGTATAGCTTTCAAACACCTATAAATGTGGTAGTTAAAAAGTAGTGACCCCAAGGGTACACATTTCGAACTTTTTATATAATGATTTGTGTAAAATACTGGAATTTCTGTAATCAATGTTCATCTGTTTTTTGCTTCCTCCTTTCTTATTCTGAAATTGCCCATAAAATCAGGTACACTTATCCAACTTCAGGATGGGGCCCAATTGGAGATTCCGGCGAATGTGAGCATACTATTCCGGAGTAAACTGAGCACGTGGAGTTAAGTAAAAAATGAGTGCTGTTTTATTGAAAGAGTTTGAAATGGTTTCAACAAAATAGGAGTTGCCAATAAATCCAAGCTCCTGGTTCTTCCATATAATTTAT
>JAESSM010000212.1 GCA_016764115.1 Bacteroidia bacterium
GCTCTTTAAAAACCCAGAAGATCCAATTTTCGAGGAAGTAAGCAGCACCATTCATGTATTGAGCGGTTTTATTAATGAACCTCCTCAAGATGTAAATTATGATTTTATATATGACCAGATAGCTCCTTTTGGAGAATTGATATCCACTAAAATACTACATACTTATTTCAATCAAAACAAATTGAAATGTCAGTGGTTGGATGCAAGAAAATATATTAAAACAAACAAATCATACAGAGAAGCTAAAATAGATTGGGATGTAACATCAAGTAATATCAAATCTGATATCCCAAAGCTTCTTGAAGATCAACACATCATCACGCAAGGATTTATTGGAAGTACCAATAATGACCATTCCACAACTCTTGGCCGCGAAGGATCAGACTTTACTGCTTCCATTTTTGCTTCAGTATTAAATGCAAAATCGGTTACTATATGGAAAGATGTGGAAGGTGTGCTAAATGCTGATCCTAAAGAATTTGAAGATACGGTGAAGTACAAAGATCTCCCCTATTCCGAAACTATTGAGATGGCCTATTACGGTGCATCGGTTATTCATCCCAAAACCATCAAGCCTCTTCAAAACAATAATATTCCATTGTACGTCAAACCTTTCGATTCTCCGAAATCATCGGGTACAATAATCAGTAATGCCGAAAAGGCGCATTACAAGATTCCGGCAACCATTATTAAAAAGAATCAAATACTCATTTCTATTTCTCCCAAAGATCTTTCTTTTATTGCTGAAGATCACTTAAGTGAGATATTTAGTTACCTGGCAGAATTCAGGATCAAGATCAACTTAATGCAAAACTCTGCTATCAGTTTTTCACTTTGCGTTGATAACCGGGAATCTAAAATAAAGCCATTCATTGAAAAATTAATTAGCGATTATCACATATTAAGAAATGAGGATGCACAACTGGTTACTATCAGGCATTACACAGATGAAGTAATTGAATCACTTACCAAAGACAAAGAAATTTTATTAGAACAAAGAAGTCGTGGTACTGCTCAATTTATTTTAAAATAAAATATGCATAGAAGCGATAATGTATCAGTTTTTAAAGTTACAACAGATGATGACTTTCAACAGGCGCTAAAAGTTCGGTATGAAGTTTATGTGATCGGACAACTAGTTCCATTAAATGAAGACGTGGATGAGTTTGAAGATGAATCGCATCATTATTTGGCTGTTGCTGATGATAAAGCTGTTGGTGCAGCTCGATGGAGAGTTACTAATGAAGGCCACAAATTAGAGCGCTTTGCAGTTCTTGACAATTACAGAGGTAGAGGAATTGGAACTGAGTTAGTGAAGAAAGTAATGGAAGATGTAATGAATGATTCGCCAAAGCATATTTACATGCATTCCCAAATTGATGCTGTGCCTATGTATGAAAAATTTGGGTTCATAAAAGAAGGTGATATGTTCATCGAATCAGATATTGAGCATTATTTAATGATGATGCCTAATATTAAAGTTACTTGAATTAAGTAGCTCATATTGAGTTTATCGAAATATGTCCTTCTATACTTCGATAAACTCAGCCTGACTACAGAGGAATTAAAATATTGATGTATAAACTAACCTTACTTTTTCTAACAATCCTTAGTAATTATGTAATTTCTTATGCTCAGGAAAGCGCAAACTGCCTACAGTCGATAAACTTCGAACCTAAATTTTATGTAGGAAATATTCTTGATCACACTTCTAAACTATCCCATCTTATAAAAGGATATTGCACCTCAACTGAACTGGGATTTAATAAGCAATCTAACAGTAATAAATATTGGTCAGTAAAACGAAATTATCCGCACTTTGGATTGTCATTGATCTATACGACTATGGGAAACAAAGAAGTTTTGGGAAATGCAATTTCATTAGTTCCAAATAGTTACTTTAGTTTCTTTAAACCTAATTCTTTCCTGCGTTTTCGATTAGGAGTAGGGTTATCATATTTAACCAAGAGATTTCACATAGTAGATAATCCCACACATACGGCTATTGGATCGTATTTGAATGCCGCAGCGCAACTGCATTTATTCACTTATTTCAAACTAAAAGGAAACACATTTTTAAACACTGGAATTGGATTGTTGCACTTTTCCAATGGTGCCTACAGACTTCCCAATTTAGGTATCAATATTTATGGCATGAACCTGGGAATTTCATTTATGAAAGACAGGGCCACGGAATACCTTGATTCTGATACAATGAAACCTGCAAAAGCCAATGAGTTGGTTAATTTTAGAACTGCTATTAGCTTCAAAGAGTTTGATGCTCCGGGTGGACCCAGATATCCGATGTATGAATTGTCAGTTGCGTACCCATTCTACAAGTCAGAGATAAAAAGAGCATTCATCGGTGTAGATGGCTTTTATGACAAAGCTATTTATTATTCATTGATTACCACAGGTTCCGGAATTGAAAATAAACACAAATATTCCATGCGATCAGGTGTTTGGTTGGGTTATGAATTAAAAATGAATAAAGTCAGCTTAATTGGTAATTGGGGATATTACATATTCACTCCTACTGCTCCAAGAAGTATGTTTTACCAGCGTTGGGGTGTACAATACAATGCAACTGACAACATCAGTTTCGGCCTAACCATGAAAGTTCATTATTTTGTTGTGGATGTTTTTGCCTGGGGGATTAGTTATAGGTTGTGAGTGGGGAGTTATTAGTGATGAGTTAATAGAATCAGTTTACTTCATAATTTGGAAAGGATCATTATTGCTAGGAACTCGATTTTCTGTCATCACGAGAACGATAGGACGAAGTGATCTCCTGCCTTGAATAATCGCAGGGGATTGCCACGTCACTCCGTTCCTCGCAATGAAGATATTGTTAATCCATTTTATAAATTCCGCCACCCTCTCCTACCATAAAAACTTCACCATTGCTTTTCATAAACACATCATTGAAACTATCTACTTCTTCAGAGAATGACCAAGTTTCTCCCTCACCTTTAGAATGACCAATCATGTTATCACCCACCACATATAA
>JAESSM010000213.1 GCA_016764115.1 Bacteroidia bacterium
AGTATATTCGTGTAATCCCGTATTTATGTAATTCCTTTATTTCGTAAGGCAGTATAACACCACCTCCTCCTCCAAATATTTTGATATGTCCGGCTCCTTTTTCCTTCAGAAGATCAAACATATATTTAAAATACTCAATATGGCCTCCCTGGTATGAAGTCATAGCAATAGCCTGAACATCTTCTTGAATTGCGCAATCAACAACTTCTTGAACTGATCTATTGTGACCTAAATGAATTACTTCAGCACCTGAGGATTGTAAGATCCTCCTCATGATGTTAATAGCAGCATCGTGTCCATCAAATAATGCAGCTGCTGTAACAATCCTTATTTTGTTCTTCAGTTTATATTTCTCAGGTTTCTTCATACTTTATTTTGAATCTACTTCAAGTGGAGACTAAACGAACCTGAATCACTACTTATTCGTATATTGTTCACAAGGTTTTTATTATTAACTGTGTTCACGAATTCGGTTATCCTCATTTAGTAATTGATGGGCAAATTTAGTGAAAATTAAGGTCTTTTTGAATTAGGATGTTGACAGTCACATAATGGACAAAGGAAAGAAAAAGAAGTTTTTAAAAAAGCAATATTACCCCGGAGGACAAAAAGAACTGGATAAATTCATTAAGATCCATTTAGAATATCCAAAAGAAGCTTTAGAAAACAAAATTGAAGGGTCTGTACAAGTAGCTTATGATGTAAATCCTAAAGGAAAGGTATTCAATGCTAAAATAATTAGAAGTTTAGGGTATGGATGCGATGAAGAAGCAATAAGAGTTGTTAACTTGTTAAGATATTCTGATGCCCGACAAAGGGGCATGAATGTAAAACTATCTACTAAGATCACAATTCACTTTAAGTTACCTGCAAAACCAATAATGCAGTTTAAATATACATTTAAGGAATCCTCCAACAAAGAAGAAGGCAGCAACACTTATCAGATAAAAATTGACTTGAATAATAATTCTAAACACTAATTCTTAACATGTTCATCAATTGAAAATTTAACTAGTCGTAAGTCAGATTGAGCGGAGTCGAAATCCGCAGGTCTATGTTTCGACTCCGCTCAACATGACCTTGATTGAAAGTTCAATTGGTCAACAGGTTAATATCTAATTTCTAAGCATAATGCCCAAATAGTTAGAACTTAGGACTTATATATTAGAAATTAAGTAAAAATTTGTACCTCTCTCCTCTTTTTCGATATAATATTTCACTCTTCGAACCTATTAATTTCTTACCTTTGCGCCTTAATTTAAGCCACATGTATATGGATACTGTTGAAATAGAGATTCCTACAAGGAAGGAAAGGAAGTTTATACCAGAGAATTTCAAAATAACGACTTGGGATACACTTAAAACCTACTTCGATCAATTAAAAGATCGTGATATAAATTCAGCCAGCGAGCTGGAAGAATGGTTGCAGGACAGAAGTGAACTGGAAGCCGTTCTAGAAGAAGATCTCGCCTGGAGATACATCCGCTCAACTTGTGAAACCACAAGTAAAGAATTGGAAGATGCGTACGCTTTCTTTATCAAGAATATTGAACCAAATGTGGCTCCGTACGCAAACAGCTTTAATGAAAAGCTTCTTAACTCTCCTTACAGAGATCAATTAGATGAAGATAAATACTTTATTTATATAAGAGCTATAAAGAAACATCATGAACTTTATAGGGAAGAAAATATTCCTCTTTTTACAGAAGCCCAAACATTGAACCAAAAATATAATTCGATTAATGGTGACATGTCGGTTACAATTAATGGCAAGGAATTAACCATGCAGCAAGCATCTAAGCTGCTGGAGGAACAAGATAGAAGTGTTAGAGAGGATGTGTTCCGTAAGACCTCAGATAGAAGATTGCAAGATGCAGAAAAACTGGATGAGTTATTTAATCAATTAACCACCATCAGACATAAGATCAGTACAAACGCAGGATATGATAATTATCGTGATTATAAACATGTCGCATTAGGTAGATTTGATTATTCTGTTGATGACTGTATGACATTTCAGGAGGCAATTAAGGAAGAAATTATTCCAATTGCTAAAGAAATGAATGCACATCGTAAGGAGGCTTTGGGTTTAGATTCATTACGGCCATGGGATACAGAGGTCGATCTTACAGGAAAGCCCCCGTTAAAACCGTTTAATGGAGGAGTTGACCTTATTAACAGGTCTATTGATTGTTTTGATAAAGTTGATCCCTACTTTTCCGATTGCCTTACCATCATGAAAGAAATGAAGCACGTTGATCTTGAATCAAGAAAAGGAAAGGCTCCTGGAGGATATAATTACCCTCTTGCTGAGATCGGTGTTCCATTCATCTTTATGAATGCAGCAAATGCTCATCGTGATGTAGTAACAATGGTTCATGAGGGCGGTCATGCTGTCCATTCATTTTTATCAATGGATCTAGAAATAAGCGAATTTAAAAATGTTCCTTCAGAAGTGGCGGAATTAGCTTCCATGAGTATGGAGCTGATATCCATGGAGTGTTGGGATGTTTTTTACAACGATGAAGAAGAATTAAAAAGGGCCAAACGGGAACAACTTGAGAGAGTTTTTATTATGCTCCCATGGATTGCCACTATAGATCGTTTTCAACATTGGATATATACCAACCCTGGTCATTCCGTAAAAGAAAGACATCAGGCATGGTCGGATGTATTCACTAATTACTATGGTGATGATATTGACTGGACAGGTTATGAAGACGCCTATAAAACAAGATGGCACGCCCAACTTCATATTTTTGAAATACCTTTTTATTACATTGAATATGCGATGGCACAATTAGGGGCTATTGCGGTTTGGAAAAACTACAAGGAAAATCCACAACAAGCCTTGTATAACTATAAAGAAGGACTCAAACTTGGATACACCAAAACCATTGGTGATATTTACGAAACTGCTGGAATTAAATTTAATTTCTCAAGAAAATATGTTCGAGAGTTAGCACAATTTGTCAAAGCTGAATTGGATAAGGTATAAACTATGCAACTTTTATACCCGACTAGCTGTCTATTAATTAAAAATCCTGATACAATAAAACTTACAAATGTTACGTCATATTGAGCGAAGTCGAAATATGTTTGCATTAGACTTCGACTCCGCTCAGTCTGACAAAAGACTTTCATAAACAAGTGCGAACTGAAAGTTGCAACTTCTTGAAATTAATCATCAAACATTTACTACTTCTGTTTCTCCTTTCTTGTTCGTATTGCGCAATCGCTCAGTATGAAGATCAATTGATACAATTTTCAGGAATGGTTATTTCTGAAGATAGTTTAAAATATCTCCCATATACCCATGTGATCAACAAAACTCAAAACCAGGGTACCATGACCAACCCGGCAGGTTTCTTTTCTTGTGTCGTGGAAAAAGGTGACTCTATCATTTTTTCAAGAATTGGATACCGTAGTGCTCTTTTTATTATTCCTCTGGATAATGATTCACTAAATATTTATAACAACAAAGGTGAACTTTCTATAGTTCAAACCTTAAAGTCAGACACTATTTTACTACCTGTTGCTGTTATTTATCCTTGGTTGAATAAAATGTTCTTTAAGGAAGCATTTATCAAAACAGTAATACCAATGGATGATTATGAACGCGCTAAACACAACCTTGCTGTTATACTTTCGGATGTAGGCTACGATGTATTGCCCATGGATGGAATGGAAAATCAAAAATATTATCTGCAAAGCGAAGCAGGCAAATGGTACACTGCCGGTCAATATCCTACTATTAATTTGTTGAACCCTATGGCGTGGGCAAAGTTTATCCAGGCTATACGAAATGGAGATTTTAGGAGAAAGTAAAATGGTTTATGGGTTGATAGGTTTATAAGTTCATTCAACCTATCAACTCATAAACTCATCAACCTTTTAACTCGTGCAACCATTAAGAATTCCTGAATAGGTCATTCCTTACCAAAAAACCATCCTTTACATTTGTCCAACCTAACCACCGCTTCCGATCCATCTTGCCAAATCTAAAAGGAAATGCCTTGGCATTTTTATTGTCAATAATTGGTTTGTCTTGAATATGCATGTGTAAATGGGGCCATGTTGTGTTACCTGAGTTACCAGCTTGGGCAATCAGGTCTCCAGCTTTGACTATATCTCCTTTTAGAACTTTTATAGTTCCTAAATTCAAATGTGCTAAAAACAAGTATCGCTCATTCTCAATTTCAATAACTATATGATTTCCAGCAGGATTTTTTTTATCACTTCCATTAAGTACTTGCTGATTTGCAAAAGAATCTACGACATTTACAATTATACCATCAACAGGAGAATATATATTTTCGTTCAGAGTATAGAAGTCTTCTATCTCTTTCCCTTCGTTTTTATAAAACATGCCTGACTCATCTACTTTCACAATGTCAATTGCAAATTTTTGTGCTTCGTATGCACAATGGTAATTAACTTGTTCACTCCCTCCTGCATGTCCAGCTATCCAGTCTCCTTTCACTGGTAGATCTATTAGATAACATTTATCCGTTTGAGGATAATCAAACATGTTGGAAATATTAATAGCTAAATAAATGGAAAGAGGTAACATAATTAACACAGCAATTGATAATTCGACTTTCTTAAAGGTTTTTTCAAGTAATTTTGTGGAAATAGAAAAAGTAAGAAAGCATTCAATTCCAGCCAATAAAATAACTGCTGAAATCATAATATTATTAAGATAATTTGGGACAACACTTCTTACAGCGGATCCTATTAACCCATAAAAAGGAATGTTTATTATCATCATAAACATAGATATCCCGAATAGGATCTTTAGCGTTTTAAGAAACCAGTTTCCATTTATCTCTTTAATTGGTTTTCGATCAGACGAACTAATAAAACCTTGATATATCCGGAATGCGATGGTTACGAACAATACTATTACTACTATTCCAAAAAGTATAGTATAGATTAAGCTTACAGATTTTAATGACACCATGATTGTAATTTTTAAGAGTTAATTAAATTTTATTTTTTATTCTTCTATCTCTGAAATAGCCAATTTGGTCTTTTCCAAAAGTGGGATAATGTCTTTTTTTACAGCATATTTATTAAGGAAATATACAGCGATATACATGACAAGCAACACTGAAAGTCTTATAATAAGAGCTGACAACGTGCTATTTAGTCCAACAACATACATTGTTATACCAACAGCAGGTGGTAGAATATACCAGTATAATACCGTATCCAGTAATGCTTTTTGCTTTCCCAGGAAATCCCTTTGTTGAATTAGGTGCTCTTTTAAAGATTTTGCCAACCCTTTAAGTTTTTGATATTTTTTCACTTCCAACAACTTAAATATCACAAACAAAGAGCTCGGTATTACCAGACCGGCACCGATCATGGAAATTAGACTTGGAGCCGTAATTGCTATTGGGATAAAGGCAACAGCAACAAATACCGCTGCAGATATCTCTAACCGATCTCTTCTTTTAACTGCTTTTTCTAAAGAGTTAAGCTTCTTGCTGAGATCTTTTAATAAAGTCGATTGCTCCAGCCGAATGTTATCAGCTGTTACTGATCTTTGCCAAAGTTCTTTTAGATCTTTTTCTTCCATGATTTATTGGTTTAAACAGTTAAAGAGTTTTTTCTTGATTCGTTTGAGTTTTACTGCTACATGATTTTCGGTGAGTCCAGTTACAGAAGAAATTTCCTTGTAAGAAAGATCTTCAAGAAACAACAGGATGATCGACCTATCTGTTTCACTTAATTTGGAGATACATCCATATAACGGTTTATATTTTTCTCTTTCTTCGAAATTATCATTAGACCCTGATTCCAAATTTTCAAAATGAATGCTATCCAACCGCACTGTTTTATCTTCTCTTTTTTTTAATTGCAGATTCGCTCTTATGCAGACATTTAAAGTTATTCTATATATCCACGTATCAATCGTGGATAATTCTTTAAAAGAAGGCAGAGACTTCCATATTTGTAATACAACATCTTGAAATAGATCCTTCGCATTTTCATTATCTGTAGAATAGGCTCTACACATTCTGAAAATTCTATCCTTGTTTTTTTCAAGTGCACCAAAAAATGTGGTTTCTAGGTTATTGTCCATAAGCGAAATTAACAATGTGCTTTTCTTTATAAGTATTAGTTACAACAGATCATAAAATATGACAAGAAATGCAAAATATTTTTATTTTTTATTATATCTCTGACTGGATTACGTACTCTGAATATAACTGATGGGCAATACATCAGCATGTAATTATTTAATTCTGTAGTCATATTGAGTCTATCGAACTATGGACCAAGGCTCTGGCTTTCAGTCTTCGATAAACCCTTACTGACATAAAGAATGATAACAGAAAGATGAGCTTTTGGGATGGTTTTATCTCCCCAATGTTAAAAACTTTCAAAACCCGTATAAATAGTACTTCTCAGTATGTACAAATCGGGATTTAAAGAAGAGATAGTTGATGGTTAAGGGTTGACGCTATTTAGGAGATCTAATTTATTCATATATAATTAGTAAAATAAAGAATATAGCACTACCTTTGCCGGAATTATAATAATTTAATTTTAAAACAATGAGTAAAGGAACAGTAAAATTCTTCAATGATGCCAAAGGATTTGGATTCATTAGCGAAGAAGATTCAAACAAAGAACATTTTGTACACGTATCTGGATTAATTGACGAAATTCGTGAAGGTGATGCAGTAGAGTTTGAATTACAAGAAGGAAAAAAAGGATTGAATGCAGTAAATGTCAAAGTAGTTTAAGATATACGCTTTAATTTTTAAGTACTTGAAGAGCCTATCAAATTGATAGGCTTTTTTTATTTATCCTTTCCTGAATTACATTTGAAATCAGTAAACTACGAACTGAGTAGTCTCAAAACAAGTTAAACTTTTTTCTCTTTTATAACATTAATAATCTTTCCATTCCCTGCAATGATGGATAAGTAAACAACCTCATCTGTCACTTTTACTGAAACTTTAGCTGG
>JAESSM010000067.1 GCA_016764115.1 Bacteroidia bacterium
TACTTTATGGCTCCAATGAGTGACATTACAAATAAACAATCCTGGTCAGTAGGAATTACATGTTACAATGAAGAAGCTACCATTGAAAAAGTTGCTTTGCAGCTTATTGATGTTCTTTCACGAATTGCATCTGAGTTTGAAATTATCATTGTAGATGATTGTAGTACTGATAATTCAAAGAGCATAGTTGAAAAATTAGTTGCAGAACATCCACAGATCAAAGCTATTTATCATGAAGTAAATCAAGGCATTGGAAGGACCATCAGCGATGTTTATTTCAATGCCCAATATGAAAATTTAACCTATGTTCCGGGAGATGCTCAATTTGATGCTGAAGAGCTTCTTTTAGTTGGGTTTATTGAAGAGAAAACATACATCTCATTTTATAGACGAAAACAAAACATGGCTTATTCCAATTTTCGATCTTTCATGTCATTTTTAAATAAGTCTGTAAACAGTTTCTTTATAGGTTTAGATTTGAAAGATGTCAACTGGGTAAATGTTTACAAGCGAGAAGAAATAGAAAACCTCAATATTCAAATCAGGAGTTCGATAATCGTCAGCGAAATTTGTGCTAAGCTAAATTTGATCGGATACAAAGCAATTGAGATTGAATCAATCTACCATCCACGAGTATATGGAAAGCCTCAAGGTGCTTCTCTCAAAAATATTATTGATGTTGGACTCGAAACATTAAAGCTCATATCTATACTTCACAAATTCCGAAATTCGGTACAATCAAAAAGTGATTAGGCAATTTTCAATTGGTATTTTTACGAGATTTTAAATTTCAAAAAAATAAATAACTTTGCACCTTTCTAAAACTCTTCTAATTAAATAGGATACTTATGGTTAATGTTGGAATTATAGGATATGGATATTGGGGACCAAACTTAGTAAGAAACTTTGCTCAAAATGGAGATTGCACATTGAAACGTGTAGTGGATATGAGAGAAGAGCGTTTGCAACAAGTAACTAAACTTTATCCTTCTGTTGAAACATCGACATCTGCTGATGACATATTAACATCTTCTGATATTGATGCAGTTGTAGTAGCTACTCCAGTTTTCTTGCATTTTGAACAAGCTAAAAAAGCACTGGAGAATGGTAAGCATGTATTGGTTGAAAAACCATTGACCAGTTCAACTCAGGAAGCTTCAGAACTTATTGAGATTGCTGCTAAGAATAATAAGACCTTAATGGTTGATCACACTTTTCTTTATACTGGAGCTGTTAACAAGATCAAATCATTGGTTGAAAACGGAGAAATTGGAGATGTACAATATTTTGATTCTGTAAGAATAAATCTAGGATTGTTTCAACCTGATATCAATGTACTTTGGGATCTTGCCCCCCATGATATTTCTATATTAAATTACGTTTGTAATTTCAAACCTATCAGTGTAAATGCTACAGGGGTTTCTCATACACCAAATGGAATTGAAAACGTGGCCTACTTAACCGTTAATTATGAGGAGGGCTTTGTAGCACATTTTAGCTGTTCATGGACATCTCCTGTAAAAGTCAGAAACACTTTAATTGGAGGTAGCAAAAAAATGATCGTATATGATGATGTTGAACCTACAGAGAAAATCAAAGTTTATGACAGTGGATATGATGTTCAACCAAGCAGCGATGAAGACAAAAGAAAAGTTTTAATTGATTATCGTATTGGAGACATCCATATTCCGAAGCTTGAAAAGACTGAAGCACTTTTCGGTATGAGTACAGATTTCATTGATGCCATAGATAAAGGCTCTACTCCAAAAGTAAGTGGTGAGGATGGCTTAGAAGTTGTTAAGGTTTTGGAAGCTTCTACAGAATCCCTTAAAAATAAAGGTAAAGAAGTAATCTTATAATGGAAATCCTAAATGTAGATTCAGATACGAAGGCACTTGTTAATGTGAAGGTCGGAGAAAATGTAAAGATCTTCAATTTTGTTAATGCTTATGGCTGTTCAATTGATGACAACAGTAAAATTGGTGCATTTGTAGAAATTCAAAAAGGAGTTTCAATTGGCAAATCCTGCAAAATATCATCTCATACATTTATATGTGAAGGGGTTACGATAAAAGACAATACCTTTATTGGACACAATGTTTCGTTTATTAACGATAAATACCCTCGTTCTGTAGCTGAAGATGGAGGTTTACAAACTGAAGAAGATTGGAAAGTTGTAGAAACAATTGTTGAAGAAGGAGCTTCCATTGGAACCAGCGCTACTATTTTATGCGGAGTAAGAATTGGGGCTAATGCAATTGTAGGAGCAGGATCAGTAGTGACTAAAGATGTACCAGCAAATACGATTGTAGCTGGAAATCCCGCTAAAGTGCATAAAACCATAGAATAAACTCCTAACTTCTTTTATGTCAAAAATAAAACAAGACACTCCACAAAAGGAAGTTGATACACCTAGCATAATATCCAATCCCAATCATCCAATATTTAAAAAAATATTTTGGGGATTAACTACTATATTACTTTTCGCTTTACCCATTTTAAGCACTGATATTGGTTCTATTGGTGATGAAAGATGCCAAGTACCATACTCTGAAATGGTGCTGGACTTCTATTTAACATTAGGAGAAGACAGGTCATGCATTGAAAACACTTTTTGCCCTACCACTTATCTCTATGGAGGATTATTTGAATTCACAGCAGCCACTGTCAACAGGATACTTGGCAACAAAGATCAACTTCATCCCGACTATCATACAACTCGACATGTTATGGTCGCGTTGTTCTGTTTATTTGCAATTATTTTTACAGGATTATTAGCTAAAGAGCTAGCTGGTTGGCGTGCCGCAGTTATCGCATTATTGTTTATCACACTTACCCCAAGGTTTTTTGGTCATGGATTAAATAACCCTAAAGATATTCCCTTTGCAGCCACATATATTTTTGCCCTTTATTATATCATTCGAGTTTTAAAACAACTCCCTAAGCCACCTATTAAAGATATTGTATGGTTGGCAGCAGGAATCGCCATGAGCATCAATATCAGGATAGGGGGAATATTGGTGATTGCTTATTTAGGGTTGTTCTTTGTTTATGAAATTTTTACACGAGTAGGAATCAAAAAATTCTTTTCCGAAGGAATTAAAGAGATTACAAAAAGTGGGAAACTCATTGCCGTAATAATTACTGGAGGATTCTTTGGAGGCGTTCTTTTATGGCCTTATGGTTTGATATCGCCATTGAAAAATCCATTCCAAGCATTGGCACACATGTCAAAGTATCCTATTAACATTACTATTCTATTTGATGGAAAGCATATTCCATCTACGGAAGTACCCTGGAATTACATCCTTAAATGGATGACCATCTCCAATCCAATTTTTATAATTATCGCTTTTGCACTTAGTGTTGGAATGTTAGCATTACTTCGTAAAAAGTACGAATTCAAATATATACTAATGGTGCTATTCACAGTATTATTTCCGGTAGGATATGCGATTTACAAGGAATCCGTACTTTATGATGGGTGGAGACACTTTTTATTTATTTATCCATCCCTGGTTGTGTTCTCCACTTTTTCAATTGATTATCTATATAGAACCTTTAATAACAAAGGTGCACAAATTGGTTTAACTGTAGGGATTTTGATTCTGCTTTTTCTACCGTTAAAGCACATGGTTAAAAACCACCCTTACGAATATGTATACTTCAATGAAATTTATGGAGGAGTAAACAAAGCTTTCGGATATTATGAAACTGACTACTATATGGCCAGTATTAAAGAAGCTACTGATTGGTTGATTGAAAACGAAGGCCTCGACAAAACAGAAAAAGACATAAGAGTAGTTACTAATTGCAATTATCCATCAAGAGTTTATTTAAGAGACGTTTGGGGAAAAGTAACCACCAAGTATACTCGCTTTTATGACAGAAATAACAAGCATTGGGATTATGCCATCTTCTATTCCCGTTTTGCTAACAGAAAGCAACTACTTAATAAGACCTGGCCCCCTATGGGTGTTATCTACACTGTAAAAGTAGATGATGTACCGGTTTGTGTAGTATTGAAAAATGAAAATAACTCAGCATTTTTAGGACATGAAGCTTTAAAAAAGAGGGATGTAGTCACAGCAAAAAAACATTTTGCAGATGCTGCCAAATACGATCCTAATAATGAGGATGCATTCTATAATTTAGGAGTTACAAGTCTCTATACCGGAAATTTTGATGATGCGATAAAATACATCAACAAGTCATTGTCTATATACCAGAATAATAACCAAGCCTATGGAAATCTTGGGTATGCATATCTTCAAAAAAAGGATTTTGACAATGCCATTCGCTATTACAATACAGCAGTACAAGTAAGTCCAAGAAATCCTGATAATTATAAGAATATGGGTATCGCCTACCTTAACAAAGGTAACCCGGGAAATGCTTTACAATGTTTTAACTACACGGTTCAATTGAAACCAAATGACATTCAAGCATTGAATTACATGGCCCAAATTTTCCAGCAACAAGGAAAAACAAAAAAAGCTCAACAGGTTTTTAATAAGATCAAACAGATACAGGGGAAATAGTCATTGTCAAAGGCACCGTTTATCTCTTCCAAAATCGCCAAAAAATCACTACCTTTGCACGCTTAATCCATTATAGGAAAGCATTGATATATAGAGCATCCAGTTTGATAATCAGCTATTTATGTCAGATTTATTTAAAGATCAGGTTCCATTACTAAGGCCATGGCTCGGGCAGGAAGAAATTGATGCAGTTTCGGAAGTAATTGCATCAGGATGGATATGTCAGGGACCAAAGGTTGAAGAATTTGAGAACAAGGTTGCCGAATTTATCGGAGCGAAATATGCAGCTGCTACTAATTCTTGTACACAGGCAATCCACATTACGCTTGAAGCAAATGGAATAGGTGACGGAGATGAAGTTATCTGCCCTTCCTCCACTTGCATGGCAACTGCAAATGCAATTCACCACAGTGGAGCATTACCAAATTTTGCTGATATAGATGATCAATCCTACAATTTAGATTCTACTTCCGTTGAAAATAGGCTAACAGAAAAAACCAAAGCGATTGTATTGGTTCACCAAATTGGGCAACCTGCTGATATTGACACATTCAAAGAAATTGCAAATAAACATAACTTGGTGTTGATACAGGATGCTGCAACAGCATTTGGAGCAAAATATAAAGGAGAATTATTAGGCAGTGGAAATGCTACAGCGTGCTATAGCTTCCACCCAAGGAAAATGATAACTACCGGTGAAGGAGGAATGATTGTTACAGACAACGAAGAAACAATTAGAATTGCGAAAATGTTAAGGTCGACCGGGGCAAGTAGTTCAGATTTGGAAAGACACCACGCCAAAGGAACCTTGGTTCAAACATACGATCGAGTTGGATACAATTAC
The DNA here is from genome assembly GCA_016764115.1 of Bacteroidia bacterium. Lineage (GTDB taxonomy): Bacteria > Bacteroidota > Bacteroidia > JAESSM01 > NORP286 > NORP286. The sequence goes on from JAESSM010000067.1 coordinate 5,386, forward strand.
CGTATGACTGACATGCAAGCTGCCATGGGGCTTGTACAACTTAGTAAAATTCAACAAATAATTAAGGAACGTGCGCAACAGGCTAATTTATACAATACAGCTTTAGAAGAAATCGATGAAATATCAGCACCATTTGTTCCCGATTATGCAGTGCACGCATATTCATCCTATTTGATCAGGCTCAATGAAAATTGTAGTTTAAGCCAAATGGAATTTCTTCAAGAAATGGCGGATAAAGGAGTATCATGCAGAATAGGTATTCAACCACTGCATTATGAGCCTTTTTATAAAAAATTGTTTGGAGAATTGAGTTTCCCGATAACAGAAAAAGTTGCCGCATCTACTGTGTTTTTACCAATTTTTCCTGGAATGACACCAGAGGAACAACAAAAAGTTATTAATTCAATTAAAGAAATAATCGTAAAAAATCATGTCAATGCATAGCGTAAAAAATGCCACTATTTTTCTTACCGGTGGTGCAGGATTTGTAGGCTCATATATTGTTGAGCAGTTAATCCCATTAGGACCTAAAAAGATCATCATTCTCGATAATATGATCAGGGGAACATTCTATAATATGAAAAGTTTTATAGATAATCCAATAGTTGAATTTATTGAAGATGATATAAGAAATACTGAAAAGGTTAGAGAGATAATGTCGCAATCTGACTATTGTTTCCACTTAGCAGCATTAAGGATAACAAGATGTGCTGAAAACCCCAAAGAAGCATTTGATGTAATGGTCAAATCTAATTTTGAGATAATTGAAGCTGCCAAAGAGTTCAAGATCAAAAAGTTAATTTATTCTTCAACTGCTTCTGTATATGGTTTAGCGCAGAACTTTCCTACCCCTGAATCTGACAATCCGTATGATAACAAGACATTTTACGGAGCAGCAAAAATGTACGGAGAACAATTATTAAGATGTTATCATGACATGTACGGGCTGGATTATGTGGCTTTGAGATATTTTAATATTTATGGCCCAAGAATGGACACCGAAGGGAAATATACCGAAGTAATGATCAAGTGGTTAGATTGCATAAGGGATAATAAAGAACCATTGATCTTTGGTGATGGATCTACATCAATGGATTTTGTTTATGTTTCAGACATTGCAAAAGCAAATATTCTTGCACTTACTTCTGATGTATCCGATGAGGCTTTTAACGTTGGGAACTGCCGTGAAACTTCACTGCATGAACTTTTAGAATTATTGATCAAAGCAAACGAGTCTGATTTAAAACCAAAATACATGCCTGACAATACTATTAATCCGGTAAGTAAACGTATTGCAAGCATAGATAAAGCCAAAGAGCTTTTAGGTTTTGAGCCGGAAGTTACTTTAGAAGAAGGTTTAAAGCATTTGTCCGATTGGTATTTTGAAAGAGTAAAAGAAAAGCAGAATGATCCCCATAGCGAAGCCGTATCTAACTAAAGACGAGGCTCAGCTCGCTTACGACACCATTCAATCCGGATGGGTTACTCAAGGACCTAAAGTTGCAGAATTTGAGGAGAAATTCGCCAGTTATGTAGGTTCAAAATATGCTGTAGCATTATCCAACTGCACCACAGCATTGCATCTTGCAATGATCGTAACAGGAGTACAAAGTGGTGATGAAGTTATTTGTCCCTCCATGAGCTATATCGCTACAGCAAATTCCATTAAATATGTTGGAGCAACACCTGTTTTTGGTGAAGTAAATCCAGAGACATACAATCTTGATGTTAATCATGTTGAATCATTAATTACAGACAGGACTAAAGCAGTTCTTCTTGTTCATCAAATTGGCATGCCTGCTGATATAGATGCATTTAAGGTATTGAGTGAAAAGCATAACTTGGTTCTAATTGAAGATGCTGCCTGTGCAGTAGGAGCATCATACAAGGGTAAAAAAATAGGATCTCATTCAGATATTATTTGCTTTTCCTTTCATCCTAGAAAGGTGATTACTACTGGAGATGGCGGAATGATCGCAACTTCAATTGAACATTACCATGACCGAATAAAACTATTAAGGCAACACGGAATGTCTATCAATGATCAGGTAAGGCATAAATCTACCAAAGTGTTGTTTGAAGAGCATGTTGAAGTTGGTTACAATTACCGTATGACGGATATACAAGCTTCTGTTGGCATCAAGCAAATAGATAAGTTAGATTGGATCGTAGAAGAACGCAGAAAAATCGCGTTGAAATACATTGATTCACTAAGAGATATAGATTGTATTAGACTACCAATTGAGCAAGAGGGTTATTTTTCCAATTATCAATCATTTAGTATTTACTTAAAAGATCATGCTCCTATCTCAAGAAATGAATTGATGGAAAAACTACTAGAGAATGGAATTTCTTCCCGCAGAGGCATCATGACTTCACACAGAGAGCCTGCTTACAATGGTGAGTATTCTAATGTTAGTTTGCCTGCCAGTGAAGATGCTTGTGATAATAGTATTATCATTCCATTGTATATACCAATGGATGACAGCGATACTCAAAAGGTAATTGACAATTTAAGAAGTCTTCTAGCATGACCCGCCAAGAATTAGTACAGGAAATTAAAAGCAAATCCTCTTACTTATGTATTGGATTGGATACTGACCTTACCAAAATTCCTACATACCTACTAAATACAAATAATCCTATTCTTGAATTCAACAAATTGATCATAGATGCGACCAAAGACTTTTGTGTTGCATACAAACTCAATACAGCCTTCTATGAATGTCACGGAGCAGAAGGCTGGAATACACTTCACGAGACTTTAAATCACATTCCTGAAAATATTTTCACCATTGCTGATGGCAAACGTGGAGATATTGGCAATACAGCATCAATGTATGCCAAGGCATTTTTTGAAAATATGCATTTTGATTCTGCTACCGTTGCTCCTTATATGGGTAGTGATGCGGTTATTCCATTTCTTGAATTTCAAGACAAGTGGGTCATACTCTTAGCATTGACTTCCAATCAAGGAGGGCAAGAAATTCAGTTAACAAGGGAAAACGGACAGTTCTTATACGAAAAAATTATTCGTGCTGGAAATACTTGGGGTAATACTAACAATATGATGTTTGTAATTGGCGCTACACATTCTGAACGAATGATCGATGCAAGAAAAATTGCACCGGATAACTTCTTTTTAGTCCCAGGATATGGTGCGCAAGGTGGAAGTCTTAAAGAAGTTTCTGAAAATGGATTGAATAAAGATTGCGGTTTATTGGTCAGTTCATCCAGGGCAATTATTTATGCTTCTAATGAAGAGGATTTTGCAGAAGTAGCAGGCAATGAAGCCAAAAAAGTTCAACAAGAAATGGCTGAGTATCTCCAGTCAGCTAATATTATTTAATAACTTCCTATAGACAGCAATACAAGTGTACAGGCTTCCAAAGTTTGTATATCATTTTCTTCTGCTAATTTAACTAACTCCTCATTCTCTGTCCCTGGATTAAAGATGATTCTTTTAGGGTTTAACTTTAATATCGAATCGTAATACTCCTTTTGAAAAGTAGAATTGATGTATAGTGAAATTGTATGCACATCACTTATGTTTTCAAAATCTGAAGTTTGAATATTAACTCCACAAACCTCCCCTCCTCTATTACCATAAGCTATA
>JAESSM010000068.1 GCA_016764115.1 Bacteroidia bacterium
CAAAGATTAAAGAAACGGTTTTTAGAGAATTTTGGGATTCTAAACTCATACATAAATAGAACACTGATGACACAGAACAAGCGGATAAACTATTGCAATTTGCCTTTTCCCCTAAATCCCCTAAAGGGGACTTAAACTGTTCCCCCTTTAGGGGGTAAGGGGTTAGATAAAGTCGATTTAGTTTACCATCATAGCTACCGGTAAGTAAGCGGATAAATACAGATAGGTAACGAAAAATCCGTGTAACTCTGTTAAATCAGTGTCATCCGTGTGCTATCAAAAATATAAGCAATTGATTATTAATTGTAAATTACTAATTGATAATCGCTAATTGAATCACTCAATCTCTCCCTTAAACTCCTTTTGATATTCCGGCCAAGGTTTGTCCTTGTAAACATCATCACCATAATACTTTAAAATAGGCTCATAAGTTCTGGGAAGCATATAATATGGAAGGGTACCAATTCTGTTTAACTCTGTATCCAAAACGAATGCAGAAGGCAATATGATCCTGCTTCCGGCTAACGCAGTAGCAAACTGATGAAATGGTGTACCATCCGCACCATTGTTAACAAAAGTTTGATCCTTATAATTAATAGGTTCTTTAGATTGTGCATTGAGGTCAACAGCATAAAATTTTTGGTTGATGTAACTGGCAATTACCGGATCGGTATACGTAGTTCTATTCATAACCACACACCCATTGCACCAATCAGTATAAACATTGATCAGGAATTTGCGCGGTTCCTCTTTATGCAATTCAACAGCCTCATCCCAAGTGTGCCACTTGATAACATCCATATCGATTGCATCTTTTTGCAAAAAAGCCATGTTGAATTTCTTTTCAAATGGATTATAAGGAGATGTTCTGAAAATATTCTCAACAGTGTATATCAACAAAGGTTCCAGCTTCTTTACATCAAGATAACCCGCAGCAGATAGAGAAAATTCAAAATCGTTGTTAAAAAATAAAGTAGTAGGATATGACAGTTTTCCGCCAAGAATTTTTACAGCCAGATCATGAGTAGGACGCCTGCCTATACCTTTATTAACATACGTCTCTCCCCGATATTCAATGGTATCTTTTGTCTCCGCATTAAATTGAACTGCATAAAAATTGGTGTTGATATAATTGGCGATACCTGGATTAGAATAGGTGGTTTGGATCATCTTTTTACACCAACCACACCAGTTTGTATATACATCAATTAAAATAGGCTTAGGATCTTTTATGATCAACTCCTGCGCTTCTTCAATACTATACCATTTTACCAATCCATGTTTGGGATCAGGAACTGGATGATTTTGTGCAAACAGATTAGCCGTAAACAGCAGGAAAGTTATAAGAGGTAGTAACTTCATCATTCTCAATAATTTGCAAAGGTATAAAACCTACTTAACTACTTAGCCACCTATTTAAGATAAATTCATTGATTCGTGTATTGGTGTATTCGTAAAATCGTGTATTCGTAAAATCGTGTATTCTTTATTATTTGTATAGGCTATTATCTATTTTTATTTATACCATTATTGTATACCAATTTTCAAATTATCTTATTTTCAAATTATCAAATTTCTCTTAACTTTTCTTCCGCTTGAGTTTTATACTCTCCATCATCATCAATTATCTCTTCCAATAATTTTCTTGCTTCTTTTATTTTTTGAAGCTCGATCAATGACAATGCTTTGAACCATTTCGCATTTTCATACTTTTCATTGGATTTATTTTGAAGTACTTTATCAAAATATGGAATAGCTTTTTTGAACTTACTTTGTTTATAATATTCTAACCCTATTTGAAAATTATCGGTATCTGTACTGGTTGTCGGCTTATCAGATATGGGAACTGAGGATGTATCCCCTGTACTAAGGCTATAAAGCATGACCGGTTCAGGGTCTGCAATTCTAGTTGACTGTTGATTAATTTTTGTTTTCTCCCTGGCTCCTTTAGATTCTGCAAGCTGCGCTTTATAGACTTCTTTTGCTTCAATCTCAACCGAAGTGGCCGAAATTCTTGGGTTATATTCTTCTTCAACTGAAACCCCGGATGTGGTTGCATCTTCTGAAATTGTCTTATCTAAAATAGCAATAGACTCTTCCTGAATTTCTTCCATAACCGGAGGGGCTTCTTGAGGCGCAATTTCAAATTCCATTACTTCTTCATACTCATCTGCAACATCTAATTCCTCCGTGGGTTCAGATACTTCTTCAGGTTCAGGTGTAGTAGCAATGGTCAAAATCTCTGTTTTAATTATTTGCTGAGGTTCTTCACTTTCTTCTTTAGTCCCTTGTTCCGGTATTTTTTCTTGCTCCACAACCCTTGTCTCTATTTTTTCCTCAATGTCTTTACTCTTGTCTGATTCCTCTTCATTTTCCAGTGACAAAGGGGTTATGCTGTCTTTCTTTTTAGTTTTTGCCTCCGTTATCATATTTTCATGTGGTTCTACTTCATGCAATTTCTGATAAAGTAATGTTGAGATACCTATAAATACTAACAACATGGCTGCAATAGCAACCCATTTAACACCACTTGCTGGTTTTCGTACTCTATCCTGAACAATTCTATTTATCTCATCTATTTTGTCAGAATTATTTACCATTGACAATCCTTCCAATGCATCATTGCACAGATCACAACCCAATAAATGATGCTCCACTTCATGCATTTCCTGATTGGTTAACTCCCCATTATGATATTGCATCAATCTTTCCTGGGAAAGGCAATCAGTTTCTTTAAATATTCCTTTATATTTTTCTGAGTTGTGGTTCATTTTTATTTTCCATACAAATTTTCAGATTTCTTTTAGCATTTTGCAAATAACTTTTCACCTTGCTTAAGGCATATCCGGTTATTTCAACAATTTCCTGATAGCATTTCTCCTGAAGAAAAAACAGATCAATACAATCTTTATGCTCTGACTTCAACGTTTCAATACATCCTTCTAATTTTTGCAATTGATCTTCCTTTTCTGTTTCAATATTATGATGCAGGTTTAAATCGGATTCCATAGAATTATTTGAAATATCTACAACATCTTCACTACTTACTTCAATTCCTTTGTTCTTTCTAATTTCCATCAAACAATGATTTTTTACAACCATATACAACCAACTCTTGAAATATTGAACTTCATGTTTTTCAGATCGTCAAGTAACTTTTCAAATATTTGCAGGGTCGCATCTTTGCTGTCATCTTCATTTTTAAAATACTTCATACATCCTCCAAATACAAGATGAGAATATCTTTCAAATAAAATTCCCACGTAATTCTGATCATGAGAATTACGATATTTTTCCAATAATTCATTATCAGAAAGGTTATCGTTTTTATTTGATCTTATTATCCACATCTTGAAACATACTGATAGTCAAGCACAAAGGTGCAAATGTTGTACCGAAAATAGGCAAGACTGCTGAAATAATTCTTTTTAACTCAGAAGTTGTCTCAGAAGTCCATTTTATGTCATCCCGAAGAATTGAGGGATCTTGTTACATAGTGATAACCAAGGAAATAGATTCTTCATTACATTCAGAATGACACGACTTTTTGACTTTTGAGACAGACTCTTTTAGTTTGAAAATATAAAAAAACGAGCGGCAATGATTGCCGCCCGTTTAAAAGAATCACACAAATAAATAGAAATAATAAGATCTTATCTAATAACAGCGAGTTTTAACGATTTATGGGTAAGCCCATCTGTTACTACAACTTTGTAAATACCATTGTTAAGATTAGAAATAGGCAAGAAATATTTTAATTTACCACTATTCAAAAAATCTATCCGCACAAGCTTTCCGGTTAAATCAAAAACTTTGAGTTGAAGCTCATGATTTGATCGCAACCAATTAAGATCAACAGTAACAAAATCATACTTTCCAGGATTAGGATAAATCACAAAATGTTCATCGTCACCAATATCCTCAATTATCGCGGTAGCTTGTTTACCTACTCCACCAATATTCACTGTATAATCTTCAACTTCACCATAACTGTATACTTCACAACTTGTCTGAGCTCCATTATACTTCATCGAAATTCGCAATCTGGTTTCAACAGGAACGACAGTAATTGGTAGTACGATGTTTCCGGTAACTATACTTTTGGAAAGTGTCCCTGCATCAAAAACCAACTCTCCGGCATCATCAAAATCACCGTCTACATTAAGGTCAATCCATATTTTCCAGTATTCATCATACAAAGTTCCAGAAAAACCTGGTGTTAATGTAACTGGTATTGGCCCACCAATTGAAATTGGAATAATCCTGCTCGTAAGGTCTGCATAACCCCCATTTTTTCCAGAACTTTCTCTGAAGTTGCCTATTCGAATTTTCTCTATCCATTCATAGTTAGAATTTTTCCCTTTGGAGTTACAATAAGTAATAGACGGTTCAACAACATTCACTGTATAATCTTCAACTTCCCCGTAAGCAAATGTTTCACAAGAAGCAGGTGAGCCATTGTATTTCATCGTTACTCTCATTCTTGTCGCGCCCAAAGG
>JAESSM010000069.1 GCA_016764115.1 Bacteroidia bacterium
AATATAAAAGGTTCTCTTCATACCCCTTCTGTTGATTTTAATGCTGAAACGGGAGAGTTAGAAATGTGTGGCAGGTCCATACCTGAAGAGACCCTTAATTTTTTTAATCCTTTGATCAACTGGGTTAAAGACTATTCCCAAGAACCACAACCCATAACTACTTTAAATCTAAAAATTGAATACCTTAATTCAGGTTCACACACCTCTTTATTGGTCATTTTAAAAAAACTGGAAGAACTGCACAACTCAGATAAAGGTGTGAAAGTTACTGTCATTTGGTATTACGAAGAAGATGATGAATACATGCTTGAAGCAGGAGAAGAATATGCTGAAATGCTGGATGTTCCTTTCAAGTATATTTCTGTTGTAGAATTTGAAGTAGAAGAAGAAAACTAATCACTTCCTGGCTTTAATAATAAGATTTGGTGTAAAAACTACGCTACGAACGCTTTTTCCTGAAATCATTAAGATAATTCTACAAAATAAAACGACTTTCCACCAATATAAAAATCTAAAGAATCTTTTAATGGGGCTTTGTAGTATCACTGTAGAAGGGAAGATGCCTACTTCGCTGTAACCAATTGTATTAAATAACTGTTCTGCAGATGATTTGTTTAGTATAGTTTGATGGGTAAAATCTCCATAAGCATATGTTGATCCGAAAGGTGCATCTATATTTGGTGTCCTGAATATTGCTATCCCATTTTCAATTAATGCAGTTTTAACATTTACCAAAAAGCCAACCAATGTATCTTTATCAAAATGCTCTATCAGATCAATTCCTATAATAACATCAAAGGAATTTTCTTTTTCAGCAATAAAATTTAGTACATCACCTTGCTGAATTTCATTTAATCCGAGCTTATGAGCTTGCTGAATTTGTTCTTCACTCCAATCAATCCCTACGACATTTGTATAACCAGCTTTTTTTAAAGTATGGATCAAGGAACCAAATCCACAACCTAATTCCAGTATCTTAACATTTTTATCTGAAGGTAATAACTTCAGTATCTCTGCTCGGTACTGCTTTTCTTCTTCCTTTAGCTTTTTGCTAACATCTGAACTTCCGAAGCGGTTGGCTTGGTTTTGGTAATAATTCTTATAAAATAATTCTTTAGTTGAATCTGATAATTGCATTGTACTCACAAATTAAGCAAATCATGCGCAATCAAAAAATTCTTAATTTAGTATGCGATAAATTTATTCCATTAATGCTTAAACAATTCTTTAATAAAGGAATCCTGGAAGCTGGGTGCGATGAGGCTGGTAGGGGCTGCCTGGCTGGACCGGTTATAGCTGCAGCAGTTATTTTTCCAGAAGGTTTCGAACACTCTCTGCTTGATGATTCCAAGAAACTGTCGCATACGCAACGTAATAAACTTCGACACATAATTGAGCAAAATGCATTGACATGGTCAGTTGGAATGGCAAATAATCAAGAGATTGATGACATCAATATTTTAAATGCATCATTTCTAGCAATGCACCGTGCGATAAGCAATTTAAAAGTAAAAGCTGAACGATTAATTATAGATGGTAATCGCTTTAATCCCTATAAAGATGTTCCTTATGACTGCATTGTTAAAGGTGATGGAAAATATCAATCGATTGCAGCAGCATCAATACTTGCAAAAACTCATCGTGATACATTGATGGAGAAGTTAGATTCTGAATATCCTAATTATCACTGGAAACAGAATAAAGGATACCCAACAAAACTTCATAGAAAAGGAATTCAAGATTACGGATTATCTCCTTACCATCGCAGGAGTTTTAAATTGTTAGAAAAGCAACTTCAATTATTTTAATTATGAATACAATTATTCCTTTATTAATATTTAGCTGTAGCTTGATCTGTTGCTCATCGTGCAAAACGAAAAAGAAAGCTGTTGAGCCTGCGGTAGAGAATGCTGTACTGGAAAAACAAAAGCCCAACCCATTGGAAGGAGACGCAATAGTGCTTCCTGTCCCTGAAAAAGATACAACCACCGTTGATAGACTAAGTGTTGTATTTTTTAGTATTGGTGGAGGTATTGACTTCGAAGCGAAAAAGAACTTTGAGAAATTTCTTGCTGATTTTCGGGAAAAACACAACCTCTTGTTAAACATGAAAAAAATTCCATGGGGAAAAGAAGGAGAAATTGATTTCTGCTTTGAATTTGACAACATTGTTCCGGAATTAAAAGATGAATTACTTGCCTCAATTAAGGAAATGCTTGGTGAAAACAAGTTAGTCCATCTCTTCAAAAACAAAGAGTGCCGCATACCCTCTAAATGATCGTAGTGTCCTGATAATCAAACTATCGGCATGATTTTAGTATAATTTCCAATATGAGTAAATTGAAATGAAAGCATCTAAAAATATCATTCTTGCAATTACAAGTTTTTTGATCTTAATACTCGCAACTGCTCAAAAAAAGCCTGAAAAAGAGCTGGTAAAAGTAAGTACCGTTGATGAGTTAATAGCAGCTATTGATTCCAATAAGACAATTTATTTAGCAGATGGAATATTCAATTTGTCCCAGCTAAAAAGTGAAAATAACAGTCACGTAACAAAGGATCTTGCTTATGAAAGTGGTTATTGGATTCATGATGTTTCAAACCTTACTTTGAGAGGAGCTCCTGAAGGCAACACGCAAATAGTACTTGATTCAAGGTATGAAAATGTATTCGCGTTTTTTAATGCTAAAAATATAAATATAGTTAACATCACTTTTGGACATACCAAAGGTCAGCCTGTTTGTCAAGGAGGTGTAATGATCACAAAGAACTGCCAAAATATAAAGTTTAAAAACTGCAAACTATTTGGCTGCGGAACAATTGGACTGGCCATCAAAAATTCTAAGAATGTTGAATTTGTTAATTCTGAAATTTATGAATGTACATCCTTTATTCTTGATATAAAGTATTCAAATAATGTAAGTTTCAATAATTCACTGTTTTACAACAATGGTGCATGTATAGCAATTGCTAATAGTGACAACATTAATTTTAACAAATGTG
>JAESSM010000214.1 GCA_016764115.1 Bacteroidia bacterium
AAATATCACCTGGAAAGTAAAAGTAAACCAAAACTCATTAGCTAAAAACTCTCAAAACTAAAAAAATCAAACCAACCTTCTAGGTTGCAAATTTTGCAAAGGTCTCAGTGTGTATAATGGCAATGCCATTAGCCATATATTATGTAAAATATGACCATTAAAATTTAAAAATGACTTCAGAATTAAAGAAAATAAAAGAAATTATAATTTGGTATAGAAACAACGAAAGTGCTATGGTAGGGTTGAATAAAAATGAAATTAATAACTTTTCTACTGAACCTGAAACTGTTACATTTATTGTTTTACCATTGCTGAGAATCTTAGGGTGGCAGGAGAAAAATATAATGCTTGAATTCCATTTAAAAGATAAAAAGAAAAAGAATAAAGAAAAGAAGAAAATTGACATTTTATTATGTAATGACCCTTTAAGAAACAAACCTAAAGTTATTTATTGAAGTTAAAAAACTTGACTTGTACAATGATCAAATATTAATAGATAAATTGAGAAAACAGCCTATAGAATATTATAAAGAATTAAAAAAAAATAGAGGGGAAAAGGAATTTGACATTAGAAAATTGGATAAAGTAGTAATCACTGATGGAGATAGGTATTTTATCAAAGACTATTCAAAAACAGAAACTCAACCAATTAGATTTCAAGTGTCTGAACCAGATTTTAAATTTCAGAAACTTAAAAAATTAATAGGTAAAAAAACATGAATAAATACTCACAAATCTACTCCATACTCTTATTGTTTATTTTTATCTCTTCCTGCAAAGGACAAATTAAAACAGACCAACCAAAAGACGACAATAGCCAAGCAAACAAATCTAATCCGTTGGTCCCTAAAAGTGATTCGGCTGATTATGACCCTTATTTTATAAAAAGCACGGCTATAACCACTTCCTACGGACCCAATAGTATCACTCGCAATATATTACAGGATAGAAACGGAAACTTTTGGTTTGCCTCATGGCAGGGAATCATTCGCTACGATGGAACATCCTTTACCAACTATACAAATAAAGAAGGTTTGAGACGTTTTCATGTTTTTTCTGTTTTAGAAGATAAAACTGGCAACATTTGGTTCGGTACTATTCGCGCAGGCGTGTACCGTTATGATGGAAAAACTTTTACCAATTTTACAACGAAGGAAGGTCTAGCCGATAACATTATTGGTTGCATTTTTGAAGATAAAACTGGAAATATTTGGTTTGGTACCGGGGGTGGAGTAAGTCGCTACGATGGAAATTCCTTTACCAATTTTACAACAAAAGATGGTCTAAGCAATAATGATATTAATTCTATCATAGAAGACAAAACTGGAAAACTTTGGTTTGGTACCAGAGGTGATGCTTGTTTTTACGATGGAAACACCTTTACCAATTTTACTAACAAAAATGGCGTGCCCTTTAGAAATGTTCGTTCTATTATAGAAGATAAAAAAGGAAACATTTGGCTCGGAGGTAATGACGGACTTTGGCGCTACGATGGCACTTCATTTATCAACTTCACAACGGATTTTGTTGGTTATATCTATGAAGATAATAAAGGAAACATTTGGACGGGTACTGATGAAGCCAATACGCATCATTGGGAGCTGTCTCGTTATGATGAAAAATTATTATCCTTAGGACAGACAAAAGGTACCAAAATCTTAAAGGAAGATGGCCAAATATTTGGTATTTTAGAAGATACGAATGGAAACATCTGGTTCGGTACTGAGAAGGGTGTATGCCGCTATGATGGAAAAGCCTTTAACTACTTTAAAGATAAAGAGACTCAGGAATAATATGTGTTTAAAGTTACATTAATAATCAAATTATAGAGATAAAAAATACTACCGAGAACAATAGATATGAAGTAATGTTCCCTTTGGTTGCACTACTTATTCTCGAACCGTTGTAGCACATTAAAAAATGAAGTATCGGATAACAGCTAAGGGTTTATTGAAGCAGAACAGTAAAATACTTTTTGCGGAATATGAGATTAATAAAGAAGTTTTTTATGCATTGCCAGGAGGCGAACAAAATGTGGGGGAATCATTAGTAGAATGTCTAAAAAGAGAATTTAAAGAGGAAGCTAACATTGAGGTTGTAGTTGGGAAGCTACTTTTAATAAATGAATTTATTCTTTCTGATCCGCCAAGCCATACAGTCGAGAGTTGGGAAAAAGGAATACACCAAATTGAAAATATATTTGAAGTAGCAACTCTGCCAGAAGATCAATTTGCACAAACAGGAACATTGGTTGACTTTGGAATGTCAAGATTGAAATGGTTAAGTCTGGATGAAATGAAAGAAATTAAATTTTATCCGGAACGAAGCTTAGAATGGTTCTTTAATACTAATAATGATCGAGAAGGAATCTATACAATAAAAAAACCTGTTACAACAATGTCTAAAAAATCATAACTACCCTGCGGGACAGCAACGCTTTTTAACAGAAACGTTAACCTACATTGCAAAATGAAGATCATTCGACATCAAACCGCTAAAGAATTTTTAGAAACAAGTCAATCCTTGCTAGAAGCGAAGGAAGCTGAGAATAACTTGATACTTGGTCTTGCAACGACATTAGTTCGAGATATAAATTATTATGGTGACAACCAGCCATTGTTTATTTCGGTATTGAATATGGGAAAATGTGTTGGTGCTTGTTTGCAAACTCCCCCTCGAAATCTGATCTTGTATGCTGAATTGGAAAATTCAGGTAGTTGCATTTATCAACTGTGTAAATATCTAGTAGATAATAAAATAGAAATTCCTGGAGTTATAGGACCCAAGGATATCGTTCAAAAGTTCACAAAAACCTGGGCTTCGTTTCGGAAAGTTTCATGTAGGATTCAGGTTGATGAAATGGTCTATAAACTGGCAATGGTTAATAAAGTTTCAATTTCTCAAGGAAAACTTCGGCAAGCAATAGAAGCTGATCTTGAATTAATTGCGGAGTGGGTTGAAAAATTCTATCGTGAAGCGGTTCAACCAATCTCGGCCAAAGAAGCTGAAGAAGAATCGATAAAAAGAATCAGAGAAGGTGCTTTTTATCTTTGGGAAGTTGAAGAACCGAAGTGCATGGCAGCATCGACAAGGCCAACTACAAATGGCATTACAGTTTCTTACGTTTATACACCTTTTGAGAATCGAAAAAAAGGATATGCAACAAGTTGCGTAGCTAAGCTCAGTCAGCTATTGCTGAAGGAGTATGAATTCTGCACCCTATTTACTGACCTTAGCAATCCAACTTCAAATAGTATTTATCAAAAAATTGGCTATCAGGCAGTGAATCATGTTCTTCAATATGAATTTATTAAAAATAAAAACGACAGCTAACAAAAAAGAAAGTACATTTAAAACGTGATTTATCCAGACCGTCAGACTGTGCATTAACCTTCTATTATTAGCTCTCTAATTTTTCATGATCTTAACGAAAGAAGTATCTTGTATATGAATTCA
>JAESSM010000070.1 GCA_016764115.1 Bacteroidia bacterium
GAAATGGCTAATTTCTCAGGGAAAGTTCATGGGGGTACGATCATGAGCTTTATTGACAAAGTAGCTTATGTCTGTGCAAGTAAATATGCAGGTACAGGATGCATAACGGCAGCTGTAGATAGCATTTCCTTTAAATTACCGGTTGAGGTGGGCGAATTACTTACTTTTCAAGCAAAGGTAATTTGGGTAGGTAGAAGTTCAATGGTAATTAAAATTGACCTTTTTAGTGTTAACATTACTGCCAATACACTTAAGGAAACCAATACTTGTTATGCAACTATGGTTGCTATTAAAGATGGTAAAACTTATCAGGTGCCAAGGCTGGATTGCCAAACTCCTTATGAAGCCAGGGATCATCTGCTAACCGAACTGACCAAAAAGTTTAAGGTAATGTATGAAAAGGAATTAAAAGAGAAGAAGCAAGAGTATTTAGACTTGAGTGATGAAGAGATTCTAAAACTATACGTTAAGAAAAAACAGAGAAAAAAGTAAGATCTAACTCAATTAGTATTGTTCTTTCTTATTAGGGAAGTCCTTTCCCTTTATATCATTAATATATAGTCCTACTGCAGATTTAATATCATCGTAAAGAGTCATATACCTTCTTAAAAATCTTGGTTGAAATTCCTTGGTAATACCAAGCAAATCGTGTAATACTAAAACTTGCCCATCAACGTCTCCTCCGGCACCAATTCCGATTGTGGGTATTGAAACATTATCAGTAACTTTTTTAGCAAGTATTGCCGGAATTTTTTCAAGAACGGTAGCAAAACAACCTGCTTCATCCAAGATCCTTGCATCACTCAACAACGTATTTGCTTCTTCTTCCTCTTTTGCTCTTACTACATATGTTCCAAATTTGTAAATTGATTGTGGGGTTAAACCTAAATGACCCATTACAGGAACTCCAGCTGATAATATTCTTTCGACTGATTCTTTGACTTCGATACCACCTTCCAATTTCACTGCATGTGCACCTGATTCCTTCATTATCCTGATGGTGGATTTTAGTGCTTCTTTTGAATTTCCCTGATAGGTTCCAAATGGAAGATCTACAACAACCAAAGCTCTTTTAACTGCTCTGACCACTGAAGAAGCATGATAGATCATATGATCTAAAGTAATAGGAAGTGTAGTTTTATGTCCCGCCATAACATTAGAAGCAGAATCACCAACTAGTATAACATCAATTCCTGCATCATCAATTATTTTTGCCAATGAATAATCATATGCAGTTAACATAGAGATCTTTTCACCACGAAATTTCATGTCTTGTAAAACATGCGTAGTAACTATTTTTACTTCTTTCTCTGCAGCAACTTTCGCCATGGTTTCCTTATTAATAACTCCTCTTTACCGCCTTTTTAACTTGAACTTTTTCGGGCTCAGGCTTAGGTGTACTTACAATATTAGCATTTTTTTCTGCTTTTTCTGATTTTTTTTCTTTGTCATCTCTTACCCCTGAATTATTTAAGTTATTCGGGGGCATCTCATTTTCACTTAATTCTGTATTAGTTGAATCTGTTGTATTCGTTTCTTTAAATGGAGATGTAATATTGTTCTCTTCTAAGATCAGTGCCAATTGTATTAAGTTTTGATCAATTATTGCTATAGAGTCCTTTAAAGAATGATATGCAGATTTTAAATTCTTGTTTTCTTTTATCAAAGATTGATTCCTGAGTTTTTCCTTTTTCAAGGATTTAGAAAGTATTATTACAATATCTTTATTATCACTGTCCTCAAATATTTCTTTGAACTTGTTTAGTTCTTTATTTGAAATGCGAATTGAGTCGTTAACTCTATTTGATTCAATTACTTGTTTTTCTAAGGTAATGATCGCCTTTTTTATTTTCTCCATTAGTTTGAGCTTCTTTTCCAAATCTTCATTTTTATCCTGGAGTTTGTTTATTTGGGTCTTGAATTTTACAATTGCTTCCGTTAAAGCCAGTATGTCTTCAGTATCATTTTGTTCTTTTTCCGCTTCAGTAAACTTATTCCCTGATTCTTCAATTATCGGTTCAATCGCATCATTTATGTTCTCTTCATTAGCATGACTCGAAATTGCACTTTCATCATTAGCACCAATGGAATCCATTAGGTTAAGAAATACTTTTGCACTATCTACAATTTCCTTTTCTTTTTCCTTAGAACTGTATACATGAAAATAATCTACTTCGGCTTTGGAGCCTGCACCAATAAACAGACCCATTTTCCCGAATTTGTAAGTAAGCTCAGTAAAAGAAGATATCAATTGGTTATTTATGTATAAGTCGTATTCCTTATTGGCAACTCTTACTTCAAGTATATGGAAGTCTGACTTAGATTTTAGAGCCGAAGTTTTTACCCACCCATTTGTTTTAGTTTCTCCACTCAAATAATTCAACGTGCCATGAACAAACTGACTTAAGCGATATTGTTTTTTGGTGTTAATTTCAAATATAAAGCCACCCTTACTCTGACCTTGCCCCATAAAAATAATGCCGATACTTGAGTTTGGATCATCACCAGTTAACCTTAAAGAGGAGCGGATTTGAAATTCTTTCAGGTCATTCTCCCATTTGCAATACAAAAGGTAAGGGCTCGTTTTATTTTTCCGGTTTAAAATATACAGGTCATTCTGGATGATATATAGGTTATTTGCATCTACTAAAACAGGCCATAGCTCATTCGCACTACTGAACCCTTCTATTAGAGCAGCGCTAGGGAATTCGATTTTTACCTTTTGTGCATTTATAGAAGAAAATGGTAGCAATTGAATTGAAATGAATGTAATAAGGACTAAAAGTTTGGTCATCTATTGTCTTATTTTATATGTCATAATTGATTAAAATTAAAATTCCAAACTCTAAATCGTAATCCCCAAATTCAAATCGTTATTTGTGAATCGCTATTAGTTATTGGTAATTTGCACACATAACTCAAAATATGTCATCAAAATTAAGAATTTTTTACCTTTGATGCCTTAAGTTTCTAGTGTTTATAGTAGTGATAAAGGGATTGTAATGATTTTGAATAAAGAATTTTTTTGGTTTTTGCTATTGGCCAGTAGCATTTTTACTGCTTGTGAATCAGATATTGATATTAATGACGATTGGGAAGAAGTAACAATTATTTATGGGTTATTAGATCCTAGTGATTCAGTTCAATATATTAAAGTCAATAAAGCATTTTTAGGAGAGGGTGCAGCTTATGGTTATGCAGCCGTTCATGATTCAATTTACCATCAAGATAGCATTGAGGTAACATTAACTGCCTGGGATGGGAACTCGAAGAAAAAGGAGATTATTCTTTTACAGGACAGGTCGATCCCCAAAGACAGCGGGTCATTTTCATATCCGGATCAAATACTTTACAGAACTCCACCTGGAGATACGTTAGATTCAAATTATGAGTATGAACTTACAGTAACAAGGGTTGAAAAGGATGAATTGGTTGCTACAGCAAAAACAAAACTTATAAAGGATTTCCAGATTAGCACTCCATCAGTTGTGTCGACTGCAACAATAGGATTTGCAGACCAGAATAAATACAAGTTATATAATGTAAGTATTGTGGCTGCAGAAAATGGTAGATTGTATGAGTTGGTTGTTAGGTTTAATTATAAAGAAGTTGATATTTTATCAGGGGATACAACTCTGCACAGCTTGGATTGGCAAGCATTTAGCAAAGTAAAAGCGAAAAATGAATTACTGGATGGCATAGAGAATATTAGTAAGAAAATTGACGGCAAGTTGTTTTATTATTTGGTGAATTCATCTATACAGGAAAATGCGAATGTAATTCGTATAGCCAGTACTCTTGATTTTATGTTTTTTGTAGGAGGGGAGGAGCTATCAACCTATATAGATGTAAATAATGCTCAAGTTGGTTTAACAACTATTAAAGTTAAACCTGAATATACCAATGTTGATGGTGGACTAGGTATTTTTTCAAGTAGATTTCAAAAGATCTTAAGAAATAAAGAGCTATCAGATTATAGCATTGATTCTCTTGCTTGTGGTTCAATTACTGGGAAACTAGGGTTTTTAGACAGTGATTTTGAGACTTGTAACTAGAGACCATATTTCTGCCTTTTTGTCATATTGACTTCATTCTCTTTATTTATTCCTTCATAAATGCGCCAATATTGCCTTATTATATAAGCCTTATCTGGTTTGGCATAAAGCTTGACCTTTACTTTTTAGAATAAATTACTTTTTAACAAATTATTAAAGAAATGGGAAAAATTATCGGAATCGACTTAGGAACCACCAACTCATGTGTTGCTGTGATGGAAGGAAATGATCCTGTTGTAATTCCTAATAGTGAAGGAAAAAGAACAACCCCATCAATTGTCGCTTTTTTAGATGGTGGTAAAGGAGAAAGAAAAGTAGGTGACCCTGCAAAGAGACAGGCTATCACTAATCCAGAACATACTATTATGTCTATAAAGAGATTTATGGGCAGGAAGTATGAAGAAGTTACAAATGAACTTAAAGGAATTTCATATACTGTTGATAAAGGAGATAACAACACTCCAAGAGTAAAAATTGGTGATACTTTGTATACTCCTCAGGAAATCTCGGCAATGGTACTTCAAAAAATGAAGAAAACTGCTGAAGATTATCTTGGACAAGAAGTTAATGAGGCTGTAATTACGGTTCCTGCATATTTTAATGATTCACAAAGACAAGCTACCAAAGAGGCTGGAGAAATTGCAGGATTAAAAGTAGAAAGGATCATTAATGAGCCTACTGCTGCTGCATTAGCTTATGGATTGGATAAGAAAAATAAAGATCAGAAAATTGCTGTTTTTGACCTCGGTGGAGGAACATTTGATGTTTCTATATTAGAATTAGGGGATGGTGTATTTGAGGTGAAATCAACAAATGGAGATACCCATTTAGGGGGTGATGATTTTGATCTGAAAATAATTGATTGGCTAGCTGAAGATTTTAAAAATGAACACAGCATTGATCTAAGAAAAGATCCAATGGCACTTCAAAGACTTAAGGAAGGTGCGGAAAAAGCAAAAATAGAGCTTTCCAGTTCAACACAAACGGAAATTAACTTACCATACATAATGCCAGTTGATGGAGTGCCTAAACACTTGGTTAAAACATTAACAAGAGCAGAGTTTGAAAAAATTTGTGATGATCTCATCCAGAGAACAAAAACTCCGTGTGAAAAAGCATTGAAAGATGCAGGAATGACCGCCAAGGATATTGATGATATTATTTTGGTAGGAGGTTCAACAAGAATTCCTGCAATTCAGGCATTAACTGAAAAATTCTTTGGTAAGAAGCCAAGCAAAGGAGTGAACCCTGATGAAGTTGTGGCAGTTGGTGCTGCCATCCAAGGTGGTGTATTGACCGGTGAGGTGAAGGATGTTCTTCTATTGGACGTAACTCCTTTATCATTAGGAATTGAAACTTTAGGTGGAGTGTTTACGAAATTGATCGAAGCAAATACAACCATTCCTACTAAAAAGACTGAAGTATTTTCAACCGCAGCAGATAATCAACCAAGTGTTGAGATTCATGTATACCAAGGTGAAAGGCCAATGGCCGCTGATAACAGATCGATAGGAAGATTCCATTTAGATGGAATTCCACCATCGCAAAGAGGGATACCTCAAATTGAGGTTGCTTTTGATGTAGATGCCAACGGTATTATGCATGTATCTGCTAAGGACAAAGCCACAGGAAAAGAACAGTCTATTAGAATTGAGGCTTCTTCCGGATTAACTGATGAGGATATTGAAAGGATGAAGAAAGAAGCAGAGCAACATGCAGAGGATGACAAGAAGAAAAAGGAAGAAATTGACAAGCTGAACTCTGCAGATTCGATGATCTTTACGACTGAAAAGCAGTTGAAAGAGTACGGAGATAAACTTCCTGAAGATAAGAAGAAACCGATTGAAGAGGCTTTAAAGGAACTGAAAGAAGTTCATGAGAAGAA
>JAESSM010000135.1 GCA_016764115.1 Bacteroidia bacterium
ATGATAAAGGCAACTTCCAAAAGAGAGAGCTCTTTGAAAAGGGGAAGTTGGTTAAGACTGAGGTGGAAGAATGAAAATAAAGATAGCGCTATTAATTATTTTTTTGTCTTTGAGTAGTGCAATTTTAGTTATTCACTACTCTGATCAGCAAGAAAAAAATCAAGAACTCTATGATAAGCTGAATAAAGAACCATTGAAATATCCGAATTATAAATTAAAAAAAGATATTAGTAGTGATTCGTTATTTTCGTATATCAATCGTTGCTATGGTGGCCCCATGAAATCTTATATGTTAATCTTTACTACAAGTAATGGTGACTTATACTGTTACGTTGACAAAGGAGGGTTTTGGTTTATAGAAAAATACTATGAATAAAGCATAAAGAATCTGCAAACACCACGCTATGCAACTATTCATATAAGCAACTTCTTTAGTTGGTGGGGGATGTTGGTATAATTCACGGGTGTTTTAAATGTGCTCACCATTGTTTGAAAACTAGCAGGATTATAATGAAATACTACAAAGTACACAGTGATGGAAAAGCTATAGAGTCAGACAAGAAGTCGTATGAAAGTGGTAAGTGGGCTTTCACCATTCATGAGCCATATGATGACACGTATTTCTCTAGCCATGAGAAATCTAATCTATTAGAAAAAGCCATCAAGAGCCATAGCGTTGATCTATCTAGTGATGAAGAAGGTATGTTTGGGTGAAAGAAATCTATGACTAAAATATTATGACAAAGAAATCAATTTCAAATTCTATTAGCATACAACCTGCTAGTATTGAGATTCCAGATGAGTATAAAGCATTACTTAGATGTATTGATTCCATTAATATATGTTTTGACAATCATTTAGAGAGTTTGATACCAGATAGCACATCAATTGATCTTAGAAGAGAACAATCTATTAGTTTTTCAAAATTCCTTTCAAGTATGCCAATTGAACTTGCAACTTAACTACCAAGCTTTCCATAACTCAGACGCGCGGATGATGGCAATATTTACTTCTTAATCCCATTTGCTATTTTGGCATTGGGCATGCCACCATGGTATTTTCTGGACATATAAAGTAATCGTTCCAACACCTTTTTCGTTAGTTTAGATTCGCTATCTAGCTTCTTTAGACATGTATCAAATTCAGCTTTGCAAGTGATGCCCATATAATGTTTTCTTATTGAGCCATATAATTTTTGATAGTCTTCAAGAGTCATATCATGAACTCTCGTGATATGTGGCTTCACATTATAATATGACTTCTTGCAGATTTTACATTTATTATCCATCATGGCAGAATTTTAGCTTACTGCAAAGATAGGGCTACAAAAATTTATTAGTAACGTATAATTTCTTAGATTTTGGTAATGGCATTGATAAAGAAATTATTAAACCCGCTTTTAGTAACTGCATTTATATCTTTAATGCTTTTATCCATCTTAGCTCATATAAAATATGGTCCTTGTCAAACGTCTAAGTACCATTTTATGATGCAGTATCACTGGCTACCAAATTATGATAGCCCTTTTCCACAAGTTGGGGTTGGTGAATACAAGAACTACACTGGTGTCTGGAATGCTTATTTTGATAATGGGAATAAAGTGTTCAGCGCTGAATATATTAATGGTGAGCAAATAGGAGTGCAAACATTTTGGCATTGGAATGGTGTTAAAAAATCCGAGAAAGTTTATAAGGATGGGGCGATTGTTTCCATGGTAGAGTGGGATGAGAGTGGGAAGTTGAAGTGATTAATTTTTATCATCGGCACGAGCAAACTATTCAGAATATCCATTGCAATTCTCAAATGGATTGATTTCAAGTTCACCATATTGTTCACAACACCAATCGTAAAAAACTAAGTATTCCTCACTCGATAATTCAAATGGTTTCCAAATTAGAGGTTCTTTTGATTCCATCACATCTGTACCACATCGAAAGAAATCATTTAATATATTATATGGTGGAAAGCATTTAGACTTTTGGACAATGTCAAATGACATACCGTGTGTTGTAATCTGTTTTGCATTTTCAGTAAGGTCTTTTGGGTCAGCTAGCCATAATTTTAGATATAAATATAACATTATGACTGCGAATAAAAAGCCACAAATGAATAGTAGGGGTGAGGATGGTTGTTGAGTTCGTGGCAAAACAGGAAATGCAGGTGTTGTTGTCATAACGAAGCAGATTGTGAAGTAGACGTATTTCATTTATTAAAGGGCCCGTTAGGTCAAAATATTAATCTCACTCGATTTTCACGTTATATCGTCTTAGAAAGTGCCACATTTCCGAAATGCCAGAAATGATTTCTGAAATCTTGTACAATCAACTTGCCAAAATATATACCTGGTTCATAACCATAATGCTTTCCCTTTGTTCAGTTGAATGTATTGAACACTCCTAGTGTTTTCAAAGGGAAACTATTTTGATATAATTTAAAATTAATTTATTTTACTGCCACATTATTAACTCTTAATTGCCATCCTGCTATTGAGATAAAACAAAATTGGAATGACCATGTCTAAGATTAACCACACAAATTTTGAAAAGGAGGTATACGAAAAATATTACTCGCTTGTTTATTCAACGTGCGTCAGAAAGTTGCATCAACAAGATTCAATAGATGATGCGGTTCAATCAACGTTTCTTCTTTATATCAAAGAGCAGGAAAATATTAACTCAACTTTAAGCTCTTGGTTTTATTGGGCATCTAAAAATACTTGTACTTTTATAAATCGAGTAGCATCTAAGAACAAGAAAGCTTCAGGTTTAGATGATCAATTAATGATAGATGGGAGTAGCCAGAATAACATTTGTCTAGATAAATTAATTTCATCATTGCCAAAGAAGAAGAGGGAATTACTTCTGATGAAGTATTATGAAAATATGAGTAATAAGGAAATTGCAGAAAAAACAAATGGCAAAGAAGCAAGTATTAAAAGTACCATAGAAAGAACTATCTCTCTCTTGCAATCTAAATTCAAAAAGAAAGATGTTTTGGTTACAGCTTTACTTGCTCAATTATTTCATGTAAACAAAACTTCAGCATCGACATTAAGTTCCAGTAGTTTTATCCTTCAAAATAGTTTAATTCAACAATCAATTGTTAAAGGAGTTTTAAAGATGGTGTTTATTCATAAATTAAATTTTCTGTTATTGAATTTATTTATTGCTGGAGTTTTATGTACTGGTGGGTTTGCAATACATGCGCAAGAAACGAATGTAGAAGAAGTGATTTCAGTCGATAGAAATAAACCTGAATCTGAATTATCTGAAAATAAAACAAAAGAAGATTTCGAAGAAGAAAAAAGAAAACATGAGATTATCTCGAAGGCAATCGGTCCCGACATGGTTACCAAAACATATAAAACGGAACTGAAAATAGCTGTATTTCAAATAAACTTTACATTGCGTCGTATGCAGGGCATATTTGGTCGTCGGTTATGGTTTTTGAAAGTTAAAAGAGAAAAGCCTATTAAGATTGTTCTGCCAAATGGCGAAATCGTTATAGAAAATTTCTTTTTTCAAGTAAAATGCGAAAAGAAAATATTAGATATGGTTGATGGAGTAATTACAAACTTATTAAGTGAAAAGACCATTAATCAAAAATTTATTATTAAATACTATGATCGTGAGTATTATATATACATCCATTATTTGGACAAAAAAATTAACTATAAAAAATCTAGACCTCTTTTGGGTGGAATAAAAAATAGATCGTTATTTTTTTTCCCCCAAAAAAATGCCGTACTTATGCTATCAAGTAAGAAGAATCATTCATCTTGCAAAAAAGACCTTGATGATCTTATTGAAATTCATAAAAATTAAATAATTTCAGTATAATTGATGTCCGTAAGGTCAGTTAACTGAGTTCTGTTCATTATTGTAAAGGAATAGTAATTTGAAATGCTAAATACTATACGAAGCCTTTCTAGGTAAGGTAGATCCAACCGCCTAGAACCGAAACTGGAAGTTCTTCTAGTGAGAAGATATTCAGGTTTGGAAGCTCT
This sequence comes from Bacteroidia bacterium, assembly GCA_016764115.1. Lineage (GTDB taxonomy): Bacteria > Bacteroidota > Bacteroidia > JAESSM01 > NORP286 > NORP286. The sequence continues at coordinate 4,007 of JAESSM010000135.1, forward strand.
TCGAGGTGAAGATTGTATGATCTGAATCTGACCCATAGCCCCGAGAACGATTTTTTTGGATGCTGCCTATTGTGTTGACCTTATACGTAGGCCTTGCATAAATATTTG
>JAESSM010000139.1 GCA_016764115.1 Bacteroidia bacterium
AAAACGATACATTATAGACCAACACTAATTAATCTAAATACTTAAGAATAGCTTCAATTTTGGTTTGTCCTTCATACTGTTTTACCAATAAATGCTCCTTATTATAGATAAACAAATTGGGGACAGTGCTCGCATCAAATATTTCGTAATAAATTTCCCGCGTACCAAGTAAAATACTGATTTCTTTTAGGTTGTCAATTTTATATTCTATTGCAAAAGATTTCACATCTTCCTGGGGGCTATTGGATACCATTAATATATGAGTACTTTCAAATTGCTGAATATTCTCCCTGATCTCTGATGCCTCACATTGGCATTCATCACATTGAGGGTTGAAATAAATAATAAGTACATTTTTGTCAGGTATTAGTTGGGCATTGGTAAATCTTTCGTTATTAAGATCTACAAATTCGAAATTTGGTAAAGTTTGCCTGTTGGCCTTCTTTAGTTTTTTTTCTTCAAGCTGACCCAATATCTGAAAAACCATAGTGCTAATACCAACTACCAATATCAGTAAGAAAATGTATTTAAGATTTTTTTTCATAATGACGCACTTCTTCAGCTAAGGTTTAAACTGAGAAATACAACTATAACCATCCAGGTAATTAAACCAATACCATAAGTGGAAACAACCAGAGTGAGCATTTTTGAAAATGATTGGTTCAATACCATTTGAAGCCCCTTTGCAATTGCCAGCCAATAAGCAAATTCAAACAAATTGATGGTTTGAAGGGGATATATCAACCAAGCTTCTATTTCTTTGGTGTCAACAATACTAAGCAAAGAAAGTGGATACATTAATTGTATATCCTGCAGTGTATGTACATCAATAAAAAACAATAACCATATGCCTTTTATAAAAGATGCACACGCAAAAATTACATGGGCTATCATAACGATTTGAAATAATTTTTTAAAGCCAATATTTATACCATTAAGCAAAGTGCCAATATTGAGGCATAAGGCAACAAAACTGATCTTAATAAGAAGTACAATAGGCATAAAAACGTAACCGACCCAACTCCACTTTTCAGAAGCTTCTACGTATGCATCTATTTGTTCAAACGCAACTTGCTCACCGTAACTCTGATAATACAATTCTTTTGTAATAACTACGTCACTAATAATATAAGTGTTAAGAAAATAATACATACAAAGAATGACAAAGAAATGACGTTTGTCAAAATTGAAAGACTGTTTTGTTATAGATAGATTCATTTTTAAATGTAAATATTTGGTACTTAATACAAAGTAACTATCCAGTTTATCTGTTGTCAGCTATCAGTCATCAGTATATCAGTTATCCGGTTGAGAGAGATAGGCTGGTTACCAATTTTACTATAACTGATTATCTGAAAAACTGGAAACCGATAGCCGAAAACTGAGAAACTGAAATTATACATCATTAAACTGTATAATTGCAATACAGATAGTTATGTATAAAAAATCCCGCAATTGCGGGATTTTCTTAATAAATTGTTGCTTTCTCTTAAGCAATACAAAATTGGAATGGTGGGCAAGGTTGTCCACTTACACATATATTTGTAAGGGAAAGAACTGGCTCAATGCAAATTAATAAACCGCCTTCTACTTTTTCCATTTCGTTTAATGATAACTTTTTCATTTTAATAGGTTTTTGGTAATTAATAAATATTTTCAAAATTTGCTTATACTAAGCGTTTAATTTTGTTGCGCAAAGGTATTTAAATATTTATATATATGACACAAAAATAACTCAATATATTAGAGGGGTACTACTTTCTTGTCACAAGTACTTTTTATTTACTATTGATACTCAATATGTTACTTGAAAAAAGCTTATGATAGTTGGAAGAATTTATTATTTATATGGAGAATCCTGTCACAAAGTAGTTTCGGGATTTAGGTTGGTGGGATTACGAATATCTACGAATAACGAATGTTTACGAATATACGAATGCTGTTATTTGATGCCAATATGCAAATGATGCTAAATACAATACTAATATGCCAATGTACTAATCAACGAATACACGAATAAGCTAATCTAAAATACCGTAGACTTCTTTATCTTTCTCACTTAACTCCCAAACTTCACCACGGACTTTTTCTACATTGATCTTATCCAAAACATCTTCAACACGCCAGGGTATGAGGCGCGCGGTTTGATCGTTGGAGGCTGAGAGGATGTATTTACCATCGGGTGAAAAGTTTACCCGCACTACTGCTGCTGAATGGATTGGATAAACTTGTAGTTCATTTCCTTGCAAATCCCATAATCGAAGTGTAAAATCATATGAGCAAGTGATAATATGTTTTCCATCTGGAGAAAAACTTGCATCATTAACTAAGTCGCTATGTCCTTTTAGTACTTTTATTTTCTCTCCTTTTGTATTCCAAAGAATTGCAGTTTTGCCATCTGATGCAGTAATAAAATACTTACTGTCCTTTGAAAATGATAAGGATTTTATAGTATTATGATGACCTTTCATTTGCTTTACAAACTCTATCTTATAAACAGGTTGATAGTCTATTTCAAAAAGAGATATTGTAAATTCTTCCCCTTTTAAAGCAAAAAATTTACCATCTGGTGAGAAAGCAGCCATTCCGTATTCACCTTTAGGAAATTTAAATTCAGCTAATTTTCTTATTGGATTAGGAGGTTCACTCCCTACCAATTCATAAAAACACAGAGCACTATCAGGGTACTCCAAAACAAATAAATTACTAATTGGAGAAAATATCGACATAGAGGAATGCTCGAATTTTTTTAAAATGCTGCCATTGATGTCCCAAAGAATTGATTCTTTATAATCGAAAAAAGAAGAACGAGCTAAAATAAATTTACCATCTGAAGAAATTGATGCTCTGGAAACTGATCCTTTATGACCTCGAAATGTTCTTATATTATCGCCTTGTAAATTCCAAAGTTTCAGAGTCTCATCCCCACAAACAGTAAGAATAGTTTCACCGTTTGTTGTAAAATATACACGTCCCACATTATAATGAGTATGTCCTTTTAAGACATGTAGGAGATATCCATTTTTATCCCAAAGTTTAGCAGTTTTATCATACCCTGTTGTTGCAATAAATCTACCATTAGGAGAGAAAATACAATCCTCAACCCATGAATAATGGCCTAGTAACTGGGGAGATTCCTTTGGATGAATCATCCATGTGCGGACGGTATTATCATAGGCTCCAGTTACAACATATTTATTATCTGGAGAAAAATCTGCATCGAATAATTGGGAAGTATGGCCTTTTAATGTTTGAAGTTCTTGCCCATTGCGGTTCCAAATTTTTGCAGTACAATCATCAGAGACTGTAATAATCATATTCCCATCTGAAGAGAATTTAGCAACCCATAACTTGGCCGTATGGCCTTTATAAATTTGAATTTCATTCCCTTTTAGATCCCACAGTCTGGCAGTATTGTCAATAGAACTTGTTAGTATATATTTACTATCAGGTGAAAAATAAGCGGACCAGATCACATCCAAATGTCCAACTAATAATGTTATTTTATTTTGTCGAAAATCCCATATTCTTCCATTATAATCATAAGATGTAGCAGTAAGATATTCGCCACTAGGAGAGAAATTAATATCATACTTCATTCCGAATTTTAGGCCTGTCATTATATTCAATTGATCACCCTTTAAATCCCATACTCTTACAGTGTTATCATTTGAAGCAGAAGCAATAACATCTCCATTAGGAGAAAATTTTGCTATCCTTACTATATCCTTATGGCCATAAAATGTCATTAATTCTTTTCCGGTATAGTGCCATAACTTTATAGTCTTATCATCAGAAGCTGTGACAACATATTCTCCGTCTACTGACATATAAATTGAATTAACCTTATTTTTATGCCCTTTATATACCGCTATTTTCTTACCTTCTAAATTTAACAGTACCGCAGTATTATTGCTGTCTACTGCAAGGACATATTTCCCATCGGGGGAAAAAACAACTGATTCATGTTTAAATACTGTATTAGTAGGGAAATCTCTGGAAAATATTTCCTTTCCATTCTTATCCGATAATTGAAATTTTGCTAGCCATGGCTCAGTTAATATAAAGTTTCCATCTGGAGAAAATCTTACTTTATTAATTCCACCCCCCTTATGTTCAATTAAAGAATAATATAAAGGAGTTTTACTATAGGCCGCCATTATAACTTGCCTTGACAAATCAGTTGGATGAATATCATATGAAGCTTCCGCTAACCGAAAACTAAGTGTGGGATCAGTTTCCAAAGCCATTGCAGCTTTACTTGCTATTTTATGTGCATGGGCAGATTTTGCCATGTCATTTTTTAATAACATCGCCCAAATAAAAGCAATTACCGTTATTGCTAATAATGAAGAAATAGCAGTTATTACTTGTTTTCGTATCCTTCTTTGTCGTAATATATTCTGGTTACTTTGTTCTAAGAAATCATTAAGTAAATCTCCAACTTTTGATGGATCTATTTCATCTTCTGCAGAATCCTCATCAATGATCTTTTGTAATGTTATTCCATCTGATTTATAAATGTCATCCTCTAAATAACGCTCGATCCATGCATTGTTGGGTTGCTGCTTTTCATGCCAGCTATTAAAATGGTTGTAAGCACCAACAGTTAACAATAA
>JAESSM010000215.1 GCA_016764115.1 Bacteroidia bacterium
AAATGCCAAAGTGGCGGAACTGGTAGACGCGCACGACTCAAAATCGTGTTCCTTCGGGAGTGAGGGTTCGATTCCCTCCTTTGGTACACTGTTATAGCCAATCATTTGATTGGCTTTCTATTGTCGTAAAACTTTTATATTAGTACTTTTAAGTTGATTAACAACATTTTATAATTGATGAATCCCATATTTCAACCTTCAACGAGAAATACACCTCAGGTCAATTTTGATCATGATAAAGGATTGATAGAGATGAAAGGTAGGTCTATTATAGAGATGCCGGATATATACTATAGGCCGCTTTTGGAATGGGTAAAGAAGTATTCTGAAAACCCTCCAGCTAAAACAACAGCCATTTTTAATATTGAATATTTGAATTCAGGATCGCATACTGCATTGCAGGATATATTGCTAATGTTGAATGAGATTAATAAAGAGGGACATGAAGTGCAAGTTAAATGGTATTACGAAGAAGTAGATGAATATATCAAAGAGATCGGACTTGAATTTGAGACTTCTTTATCTCTACCAATTGAACTTATCGAAATTAAGGAAGAATAATTCTTAATAGTTCAATATTTCTTTCCCGAGATCAAATATTCCAACTTCTAAATTTTCTCTTTCCAAAATACTTAATGCTGTAACTGAGCGGTATCCGGTTCTGCAATGAATAACAATGTCCTTGTTGGTTGGAATTTCACGAATACGTTCCCTAAGTTCAGGCAATGGAATGTTAATGCTTCCCTCAAACTTTTTATCCTCTACTACTTCAGGTTCGTTCCTTACATCAAGAATAGTATAGTTGATAGTATTTTTATCAAAGTCCTCTACATTTAGACTTGCAGATTGTTCTGACTTATCCTTAGAATGTATTAATAATCCTAAACAGTTTGCTTCATATCCGATTTTAGCAATTCTGTTTAATGCATGTTCTTTTTGGTTGACATCAATAACCAAATAAAATTTCTCTTCTGGAGAAACTATTGAACCCAGCCATGTTTCAAACCGGTCTTCCTCAGTAAGTTGAATATTAATTGCACGATGCAGATGTCCGTTTTTGAATTCATCACTGATTCTTGAATCAATGATCAAAATACCCTTGTCAATATCAACATAATCCACAAGTGGGACTTTGGAAATACATTCTTCAAAATTTTCAGCCCCTCTTTTATTTAGTTCAACATTATATTCAAAGTACTTTGGAGTAAAAGGCTGGCTGTCTAGTAAGGCGCTAACAAACTCTCCTTCACTCATATTTTGTAGTGCATAATTGGTACGTATCTCATGTCCAATTGTACTTTGTAATTCATCACCCATGTTTTTGCCACATAATGAACCCGCTCCATGTGATGGATATACCAACGTATCACTTTCAAGATGCATTAGTTTATTCCTTGTAGATTGATACATGGCTTTTGCTAATTCTTCTTTTTTAGAAGAAATATTTCCAACATTTTCGCGTAGATCAGGGCGACCAACATCACCGACAAACAAAGTATCACCAGTAAAGACTGAATGTTCTTTGCCATCTTCGCTCTTTACAACAATACAAATACTATCCGGAGAATGTCCCGGAGTATTTTGAGCCGCCAATTCGCAGCCTCCTATTGTTAATGTATCTCCATCATCAAATGTTTGATGTGGATAATTAGCTCCTAAAAGTTTGCTGACATAAATTGTGGCGCCTGTATGTTTTGATATTTCTAAATGACTACTTACAAAATCTGCATGAGGATGAGTTTCAATAACAGCGATGATTTTTGCTTGATGTTCAGCTGCAAACTCATAATATATTGATGGGTTCCGAGTGGGGTCAATTAAAGCAATCTCTTCTTTGCTCAGTATAGCGTAAGATAGATGTGCCAATGGTTGATCGAAAAACTGTTCAATTCTCATGATCTATTCTTCTTGATAATTTAGGAAAAGAAATAGTTGCCCAAATGCTATAAATAAATAACGATAATAAAGTCCATGTGATAAAGCTATAACCTTCAATGAAATAATAAAAATGTTTCGAAATTATATCCCTACCTGATAAGGCAATCGCAATAATAATAAAGAAAATTAAGTACAGAGTTATTTTATTTGTTCTTGTGAGTTGCTTATGATTAATCGAAAATAGTACTCCATAAATGAATAGCATAGATACCAAATGAGCTTTCCAAGTCATCCCTGAAATTAAGTGGGCTATTGTAAATACGCTAACAAATTCAAATATGGATATTTCTTTCTTTTGTAGATTCAGTCGAATGGTATTCACCAAAAAGGCAATGAGCAGTATTGCAGCAGAAACAACATAAATCATCCTTGCAGTTTGTTCAGAAAAGTTAAATAGCTGAACGTCAAAAGGAATTTGATGATCAGAGGGTAAACATAATCTGTATATCGCAGAGGCAAGGTTTTGATTATGGTGTCGGGTGATTACAAATCCTTCCTGATAAGGTGTTAAAAACCTATTGTAATAGACTTCCAAGTCTAACAAACCTTGTTCAATTCCTCTGAATAAAAATGGAATGGTAATCCCTATAATTATTGCTAATCCTATTTTTAAATAAGTCTTCCAGTTTCCTCTCAAAGCCAGCCAGATTAAGAAAAAAATTGGTGTCACTTTAACGAAAGCTCCTATAGCAAATGCTCCAATGGATAAGTTTTCTTTCTTTTTATAATGGAAATAAATTCCGAGAACACAAAAGATAAAAGTCACCTGGTTCATTTGTGCTTTGATAAGATTCATCCAATAAAATCCTCCTGCACATAACAATCCAAGCATTACAGCTTTTTTAGCCTTGCTTTTTTCTACATCATTCAATTCTAAAATTTTCATGCAGAGGTGAAATGATAAAATGAGAATACAGAGGTTGATAAAACAAAAAATTGAGCCTGCTGTATTCAATGAAAACCAACCTAGAGGTTGCAACAGCATGGCACAAAATGGAGGATAGCTGAATACTCTGTGCCCTGTATCATCCAAATAAATAGAATTCCCTTGAAAGAAATTGTACCCGGCATTCCAGAAATGCCAAAAATCAGTATCTGGGTTAAACCGTTGCCCAATATGCATTGAAAAAAATATTGCAACAGCAGTTGAGAGAAGAATTATAATGAGATTCTTTTTAGAGAGATTCACTTTTAACTATTGAGCAGCATATTTAATATAAAATTGAGTCGTGTATTCGTACTATTGGCTATTAACATCAGTCATCTTCTTTATTCATTTTCTTCAACATAAAATACAGGCTAATGGCAAAAACTGATAAGTTGAGAATCCCATTGACCCAATTTCCAAAAACAAGATATCCGATGCCAAACATGCTGGTGAAGGTTGTAGTAACTCCTAATACCCAGATCAAAATTCTTTCTTTTAGAAGTGAAATGGGATTGTGACTCCCATAAGACTTCCAAAAACCTACCGGTTTCACTTGTTCTACAAACTTCCTTAAATGTTCATCTTGCACTGGTTTTGTAAGTAAGGTTACGGTTATTGATACTACTAAGCTGACAATGGCAATTATGAAAATTATGTATTCATCTCGAATATTATCTAAATTAAGATGGAGGACAATGGATAAAATAAATGCTGTTAACATTCCTGAAATTTCTGTCCATGCATTAACGCGCCACCAAAACCATCGTAGTAAATGTGTTATACCCAACCCTGCTGCTAGCGAAACAATAAATTTCCAGGCCCCTTCAATCGAATTAATTTGTGTAGCAACTATGATAGAAAGCCCTGCAATAAGGATTACGCAAATTCTACTGGCCCAAACAAGTTCCTTTTCTGAAGCAGATGGTTTGATAAACCTTTTATAAATATCATTGATAATATAGCTTGCTCCCCAGTTGATGTGTGTATCAACTGTACTCATAAAAGCTGCCATTAAACTAACAAATGTTAATCCGAGTAAACCTGAGGGTAGTATCAATTTCATCAAAACAGGGTAACCCATTTCCCTGTCAATACCAACCTGCGTACCCACTTCATGGTACTGCGTTGGATTTTCTAAAGGGAACACTACAATAGAAACTAATCCAATTATGATCCAGGGCCAGGTACGTAAACCGAAGTTGGCAATAGTAAACCAAAGGGCTCCTTTTTCTGCATCTTTTGGGGTTTTAGCTGTGTTCATTCTTTGCGCATAATACCCGGAGCCATCTGAAAAGTACAATGTCCACCATTGGATACCAATGAAAATCAAAAATACTTGAAAGGGGAGAACTGCATTATCAAAACTTGGCCAAAAGCTGAGAATGCTATCAGCGTTATCCGGATAAAGATTATGAATGCTTTCTATTAAGCCTGAGCTTCCACCTACAAAATCCAAAGCGTAAACAGCAAATATAACTGCTGCACCCATAGCCAATACAAACTGAAAAAGGTCCGTAACAATAACACCTCGTATACCTCCCATACTACTGTATCCAATTACAATAAGGAATATTACGAGAACAGTTAATGTGTTATTGAGATTGTCAAAAATGAGAAAAGAGGGCCATAAAGTAGAAAGCATATCAAAGCTCTCAGAGCCTAACATTGATCTCCATGAAATGAATGGATCAGTGATCTTACTCATCGCTCTAAATACCCATCCCATAATTATGCAATTTATTACAATGCTTAAGAAAAATGCTTTGAACCCACGCAGAATTTTAGCTGAATTTCCATCATAGCGAAGTTCTGTTAATTCTACATCAGTAAGTACATTACTGGATCGCCATTTTTTGGCCATGAAAACTGTCATGGTTATGTAAGTGAATATCCAACTCCACCAAAACCAGTTTCCTGCGATACCATCTTTTGCCACAATTCCGGTTATTGCTAATGGTGTATCAGCTGCAAATGTGGTAGCAACCATGGACGTTCCTAACCACCACCATGGCAAAGATCTGTCAGCAACGAAATAAGAAGATAGGCTAGTACTTGCCTTTTTGGTCATTAGTATGCCTATACCAAAAGCAAAAATGAGATAACCAATTATAATTGACCAATCGAGCGTGGAAAACACTAAAAGAAAAGTTGTTAGTTAGATTTGAGGTAAAAGTAGAAATTTTTAGTGTACCCCTGCGTCTTTCTTACAACAACCATGTAGTTTTTCATAAGCAACGGGATCTGCTTCTACTTCATCAGCATCATACCCAACTTTAGAAATGGCGGTTCTGATATTTTCTACGGTTGTTTTGTTAGGGTTATATTTAACAGTTACCTTTTTTGTAGCTACATCCAAATCATATCCCTTCACACCTTTTTCATAAGACAAGGCTTTTTCAATGGTTTTTTTACACATACCACATACTGCGGATGTTGTGATAACAATTTCTTGTTGGTTTGTTTTAGCAGTGTCTTTTGGTGTTGAACAAGGGCTTAACATAAAAGCACTGACAATAAATAGTTCTAAAATGTTCATCATGGTTATTAATTTAAGTATTAAAAATTATAGTTTAAACCGGCATATATCAATCTTCCGACAATTGGGCCCCAAACCATCGAGGCATCAAAATATTGGCTGAATGGATCATCATACGCAAGTATTGGGTTGGGTTGTTTGAAGTTTAATAAATTTTCACCGCCTAAATAGAAATCCCAATGGTGATAAGATCTTGTAATTTTCGAATGAACTAAGTAATACCGAGGTGAGTATTCTCCTAATTGATATTCCTTGGGATTGCCTGCGGTATTTGGCAACCTGCTTTTGCCAATAAGTTGTGAGGTGATATCAAATTTCCATTTATCATATTTCGTTGAGTAAGCCAAATTGATCAATCCCTTATTTTTCGTCACCATTGGTTTGTCAGTCAACAAGCCGTTATAAGTTGTTTTAACATCCTGCCATTTATAAGCTAGTTTGAGTTCGAGCCTTTTGGTCAGTTCATAGAAGAACTCAGCCTGAAAAGCATTTGAGTAACTTTCGCCTTTGAGATTATAAAACAAGATTTTCTGAGGATCTTCATCCAGATCCATAATGATTTGATTTTGAAAATCAGTCCTGAAAAAATCAACAGTGATCCTTCCTTCATTTTCATTTAATAGAAATTGTTTTGAAATACTTGATCCAAAGTTCCATGCTATTTCAGGTAGCAATGTTTCTTGAATATTAACTTGTCGTGAACTACTGAAAATTGAAGGATTATCTGCATAGATGTTAGCAATCCTAAATCCTCTTCCTCCGGAAACTCTGTAAGTCAAATTCGGGGTAATATTATATTTAACATGAAGGCGTGGGGTAGAAATTAATCCATGCAAATTGTGATAGTCTATTCTAATTCCGGAAACTATATCAAGTTTATCGGAATGGGTAAAAGTAAACTCTGAAAAAATACCGGGAACCATTTCTGTTCTGTTTAGGTCATTATTGTTAAAAGTTTCTTTGTACTGATCATACAAAAAACTTGTTCCTAATTTTATTTGATGGTCAGTTTTGGCTATCAAGCTTTGAAAAATCAAATTGGAATAAAATGAAACTTCATTTCCAGTATAATTATTTAGACCGTAATCTGACTGTTGGTCGTGATAGACTGATGAAAGCATCAACCCGATACTCTTTGATGGGCTTTTGGGAAAAATAATGCCCCTTTTAGTAAATGCCTCTAGTCGTTTAGTTCTAATATAAACACCATAAGCATTCTGAGTTCCGATATCTGAATTTTTGTTAAAGTTGGTTTGTCCTCCTAATCGTTCTTCAGTAATTCCTTTTACTCCAAACTGCATTTTCTTAGATTCCTTTTTTCCCGTGTATTGCCATCTGTTCATAAAAATAGTTCTTTTAGAGAGTGGAATATCAAGAAAAGAATCACCATTATTATCAATTTTTGAACCCATAAAATGGGAATGCCCAAGCAGCATTGTCTTCCAGTTTTCATTAACCTTATACGAATAATTAAAATTCGCTTCCGGTTTTCCAAAATGATTTGAATAAAAGTTTATGTACAGTTTTTCATCATCGGTCGGTTTTTTTATTTCAGTATTTATTTGGCCGGTAATAGACTCATAACCATTAACAACAGATCCTGTTCCTTTAGTAACTTGAATGCTTTTCATCCATGGACCGGGTATATAATTTAAACCAAAACTGGTAGCTAACCCTCGTGTAGAGGGGAAAACTTCTGTAAGAATTTGAGTATAAGTGCCTGCTAGGCCTAATAATTGGATCTGCTTTAGTCCTGAAACTGCATCCGCGAAATGCACGTCCACAGAAGCATTGGTTTCGAAACTTTCTGAGAGGTCACAACATGCGGCTTTTTGTAATTCCTTTTGAGTTATGGTTTCGATATTAATGGAAGAAATTGTAGATATCTTAGTTGATTGTTGTTTTTCTACAATATTTACTTCATCAAGATTTATGGCTGATTTATCTTTTAGCACAACTTTAATTACTAGTTCGCTTCCAACATCTATCGTGTCATTTTTATAACCAATAAAGCTGATCACCAATAAGCTGTCTTTTGATTTTGGAATTGAGAACTTTCCACTATTATTAGTTACCGTTCCAATCTCAGTTCCCAGCCAGTAAACATTTGCCCCCGGTAAAGGTTCCTCAACACCATGGTCATTTATTTCATATACAACTCCCTTTAAATTCTGGCCAAATCCGGAATTCCAAATAGTAAGAGCTACAAATAGAAGAAATAAATTAATTGTTATGTTTTTCATGGTTCATCCTGAAATTCTCTTAAAAGAAAATGGTACAAACGCTTCTTTAATACAGATTTTGCTGTATCTAAAGAACTTGTTGACGGATGATCAAAAAAGGAATACTTGTAGAAAGATATGTATAGACTTATATATAGGAGGAGGCAAGTCGTAAGAAGTGAAATTATGAGTTAATGAAATAAAAGGCTTGGTCAAAATATTAGCAAATGAATTAACCGAATTGATGGACGGGGCGTCATGGAATTTTATTTTTTGAATCACAGTTGAAATGATCTGCAAATGAAAATAGTCAGAACTAAATTCACAACATTTAGATGATAAATAAGAATCACGATCAATTTGGCTTTTTGGGATGTAATTAATTTTCTGACCGCAATGTTCATGAATTTGGCCTAATTCGACATTGGTAGTTCCACTGGCGCCACAAGTATGAGAAGTTATACTGACTCCAAATGTTAAGATCAGTAAAGAAAAAATGGTTAGAACAGTAATGCTATATGTAAAAACACGGTTCATCTTATCTTATTCAATTCTAATACGCAATTTCTAAATGAATGTTGGAAAGGTTAACATACTTTAACATTCTTAACCTATGTCCCAGGTGGCGTTACCAGCTAATAAACTATCAAGATCTCCTTCACCCTTTTTCTCGATTGCAAGGTCGATCTGTTCTTGCATTATATCTTCGTATGTAGGTCGATCGGTTGCATAAAATACTCCAAAAGGGCGTGGTAATCCATGACCTTCTATGGGATCTCCAAAAAATCCGGACAGTATGTTTGCTTTTATAGGATCATTTTCATCATGTATCCATAGGTCGTCTTTGGAATCCTTATCTAGATCGACAATAACTGGTTTAAACCCGTCAAGTTTAATTCCTTTGTTTTCATCTTCTCCAAATACTAAAGGCTGACCATGTTCAAGAAAGATTGCTGCGTTTTTTTTTGAAGATTTTTCAGTGAAAGCGAAAAATATACCATCGTTGAAAATATTACAGTTTTGATAAATTTCAACAAATGATGCGCCCTTATAGTCATATGCTCTTTTAAGAACTGCTTGCAAATGCTTTGGATCTCTGTCCATGGATCTTGATACAAACGAAGCGCTTGCACCTAAGGCTAATGATGTTGGATTAAATGGATTATCTATAGAACCCATTGGTGTGGCTTTATTGATCGTACCTTTTGGTGAAGTTGGGGAATATTGCCCTTTGGTTAATCCATAGATTTCATTATTGAACAACAATAAATTGACATCCAAATTCCTTCTTAATAAATGTATGAAGTGATTACCGCCAATTGACAATGAATCTCCATCACCTGAAACTATCCAAACGCTAAGTTCAGGTCGCGTAGCTTTCAAGCCTGAAGCTACTGCTGTGGCACGGCCGTGAATAGAATGCATGCCATAAGTTTCCATGTAGTATGGAAATCTTGAAGAACAGCCAATGCCCGAAATAAACACAATATCCTTTTTTGGTATGCCAAGTTCGGGCATAACTTTTTGTACTTGTTTTAATATGGAATAATCACCACAACCTGGGCACCACCTAACATCTTGATCTGTTGAAAAATCTTTGGATGTTAATGCGGTTTCCGCTCCGTTGGTAGCTTCAATAGTATTATCACTCATTTTTTATCGTTGTGAATTTTCAATGATCTTTTCATTGATTTCCTTTGCACTAAAAGGCAATCCTTGAATTTTGTTAAAGCCTTTTGCATCGATCAGGAATTTGTCTCTGATGATCTTAACAAGCTGTCCGTTATTGATTTCAGGTATAATGACTTTCTCAAAGCCCTTTAACAGAGTTTCTAAATTTTTTGGGAACGGATTCAAATATCTTATCTGCGTATGTGATACTTCATAACCTTCATCTAACGCTTGTTTTACTGCGGTTTTGATAGATCCGTAGGTTGAGCCCCAGCCAAGTATCAATAATTTACCTTTTTCAGGGCCATTATCAATTTCTTGTTCAGGAATAAAATCAGCAATTTTTTGAATTCTCTCTTCTCGAAGTTTTACCATGAACTCATTGTTCTCAGGATCATAAGATACATTTCCCGTTACACTGTCTTTTGCTAAACCTCCAATACGGTGCTCTAATCCTTTTACACCTGGAATTGCCCAAGGTCTTGATAGGTTTTCATCTCTGCGGTAAGGTAAAAATGGTCCGTTCGCTACTGCGCTTTCATCTGCAAAAGAAACTTTAATGTCTTCAAG
>JAESSM010000071.1 GCA_016764115.1 Bacteroidia bacterium
ATTAGGATATTATTCAAGAGCACGAAATATGCACCATGCTGCAAAAACTATTTTTAAAGAATTTAAAGGTGAATTCCCCTCAGATATCAATGAAATTAAAAAACTTAAAGGAGTTGGAACTTATACTTCTGCGGCCATTGCCTCTTTTGCGTTTAACAAACCCCATGCGGTTGTTGTTGGAAATGTTTACCGGGTTTTAAGTAGATATTTAGGAATAAAAGAACCAATTGATTCAACAACCGGGAAAAAAGAATTTGAAAAAAATGCTGAATCACTATTAGATAAAAAAAATCCTGGTATCTATAACCAGGCAATAATGGAATTCGGGGCGAAACAATGTAGGCCTGTAAACCCCGAATGTAATTTGTGTCCCTTGAAAACCTCTTGTTATGCTTTCAACAAAAATGAGGTTGAAATGCTACCTATCAAATCAAAAAAGGTAAAACAACGTAAAAGATATTTCAATTATTTATTAATAAACTATGAGGATAAAGTATACATCTCAAAAAGAATTAAGAACGACATATGGAAAAATCTCTTTGAATTTCCATTGATTGAAACTGATAAAAAAATTGACAAGAAGGACTTAATTAACACCAATGAGTGGAAAGAACTTGTGACTGTTAAAGACTATGAGATCAAATCACCTCCTCAGTTATTCAAGCACATATTAACACATCAAAAAATAGAAGCCAGCTTTTGGGAAATAAATATAAATGGGACTTTATCTAACGTAAAAAACAACTTGATTCTGGTAAAAAACAGTGAATTAGCTAATTACGCAGTACCAAGACTTATTGATAGATTTTTAGAGATTAAATTTGTTTATTAATTCACATATAATACATTTGTAACCCCTATATTTAAGCTTCAAACTAATTAAACTCAATTTTTAATAATTAATAATCTAATCATGAAAGGCATTAACAAAGTAACTTTAATCGGCAATTTAGGCAAAGATCCAGAAGTACGTTATTTAGAAGATGGAACCGCAATTGCAAAATTTCCATTAGCAACTACAGAATCATACAAAAACAAAGCAGGCGAAAAAGTTGAGTCAACAGAATGGCATAACATTGTATTGTGGAGAGGTTTAGCTGAAATAGCTGAAAAATACTTAACTAAAGGAAAAGCTATATATCTTGAAGGGAAGATCAAATCCAGATCATGGGAGGATAAGGAAGGTAACAAAAGATACATTACAGAAATTAACGGTGATAACCTATTGATGTTAGACAAAGGTGGTAATCAATCTTCAGCACCTTCAACATTCGGTTCAGAACCAAAACAAGAGGCTGAGAATCCTAAAACTGTAACTGAGCCTGTTAGTTCTAGCTCAGATTCGGCAGAGGATGATTTGCCGTTCTAAAAATTTGTTGGACTAAGTAATACAATTTGGAAAGTTCACCATTGCCTGACCCCGGCCCGTATTTCCAGAAAACATATTTATTCTTTCTGCCTGTTCAAGTACTGAATACACAGTTATTTGAGCAGGCAAGTCTTACAATAATTATTCAACCATTAAGTTTTAATGTTATGGTTGCGATTGTTGTTATGGCTTTGTTGATATTTTGTTCCGCTCTGATATCAGGATCGGAAATTGCTTTCTTTTCCTTGTCGTCAGAAAAGTTGGGACCTCCAAATGGTAAGAATCGATCCAAAAGCAACGCAGCTATTTTAAAGCTATTAAATAAGCCAAAAAAATTATTGGCCACTATCCTAATTGCTAATAATTTTATTAATGTATCAATTGTTGTAATTGGAAGCTACATTACACTTAGCCTATTCAACTTTTCAGATCACCCAATTATGGGTTTTGTCGTAGAAGTAATAGTGATCACTTTTTTGATCCTTCTTTTAGGTGAAGTCATACCTAAAGTTTATGCGACACAGAACTCCTTGAAGTTTGCCAAGTTTATGTCCTTCCCTATCGCATTTCTGGATAAACTATTTGTACCGCTAAGCAGAATACTTGTTTCATCTACTAATTTAATTGATAAAAGAATTCAAAGTAAAAAGCATGATGTTTCCGTTGAAGATCTTAGTCATGTAATTGAAATAACCAATGACAATGAAACAACAGAAGCTGAAAAAGAAATGCTAAAAGGGATCGTAAACCTTGGAACCACCCAGGTAAAACAGATCATGAAATCCAGAGTGGATGTTACAGCTTTTGATATTACTACCGGATATCATGACTTGTTGAATGAAGTAAAACGGTTAGGTTATTCAAGAATACCGGTATATGAAGAGAATTTTGATAAAGTTAAAGGCATTCTGTACATCAAAGATCTACTAATGCATATGAAAAAAGAGGATGATTTTAACTGGCAAGGTCTAATACGTACTCCATACTTTATTCCTGAAAACAAAAAAATTGATGACTTGTTAAAAGATTTTCAGGATAAAAAAATTCATATGGCTATTGCAGTGGATGAATATGGAGGAACTTCAGGAATAGTAACTTTAGAAGATGTATTAGAGGAAATTGTTGGAGAAATTACAGATGAATTTGACCATGACCTTCCAATTTACAAGAAAATTGACGAAAACACTTATATCTTTGAAGGACGAACTTTATTGAACGATGTCATTAAGCTTATTGAATTAGATAATCACGAGTTTGATGAGATAAAAGGAGATTCAGATTCACTTGGGGGACTGCTGTTAGAGCTTGCAGGCAAGATCCCAAAATTGCATGAAAAAATTAGTTATAAGAATTTTGATTTTAAAATTGAGGCCGTTGATAAACGTAGGATCAAAAAAGTTAGAATTTCTATTCAACCAAAAGATGGGTAATCGGTGCTACGTTATTTTAATATCCTCATTTCTTTTTTTGATCTCATGCGACAATAATTACACTCCGAAACCAAAAGGATATTACAGGATAGACCTTCCTGAAAAAAGCTATAAGGAATTCTTTGTTGACAGTTGCCCATACAAATTTCATTATCCAACCTACACTGTTATTAGCAATCACAAAAGCCCGAAAAATGAAAGCTGCTGGTATGATATTGTATATCCAAAATACAATGCGCAAATTCATTTAAGTTATAAAAATGTTGATGATGGCTTTGGCCTAGATACTTTAATGGAAGATTCAAGATCTTTCGTGTACAAACACACTGTAAAAGCAGATGCAATTGATGAAATACTAATAAACACGAAAAATGATGTACATGGAATTATATATGAAATTGGAGGCAACACAGCGTCATCGATCCAATTTTTTGTAACTGATAGCACAACTCACTTTTTACGAGGTGCCTTTTATTTTAAAATGGAACCCAATGTTGACTCTTTGGCTCCAGTTATCAGTTTCATTCGCGAAGATCTATTACATTTAATTAATACTCTTGAATGGGTTGAATGATGCAACAGACTTTTAAAAAAGCAGAGAGGCTTAAAAGCAAAAAAATTATCAATTCACTTTTCAGTGATGGAAAATCATTTGTCGAGAAACCATTTCGGATAGTATGGAAATTCGAGAAATTAGATAGTGATTTTCCTGTGCAAATTGCCATTAGTGTTAGTAAAAAGAATTTTTCCAAGGCTGTTGACCGGAACCTGATCAAAAGACGTATAAGAGAGATTTACAGAAGAAATAAAGAAATACTTTATACTACTTTGGGAAATAACAATCAACAATGTGCTTTAATGATCATCTTTATTTCAAAGGAAATTGTGGATTATAAGAAAATGGAAGAAGGATTGGTAAAAGCATTGAACAGTTTAAAGGAGAAGTTATGAGTAAATTGAACTTAATTCTATTACACGGAGCACTTGGAAGTAAAGACCAATTAGCTAAACTAGGATCATTATTAGACAATAATTTTTCCATTTATGAATTAAACTTTAGTGGTCATGGTGGAAGACAATTAAATGGCAAGGAGTTTACAATTGATAACTTTACTAATGACGTACTAAATTTCATGCAAGAACATCAATTAGAAAAATCAAACTTTTTTGGATACAGTATGGGTGGGTACGTTGCTTTAAACCTAGCCAAGATCCATCCCGAAAAGGTTCAGCAGGTTTTCACCCTAGGAACAAAACTAAACTGGAGTCCTGAAATTGCTCAACATGAGGTACGGAATCTCGATCCGGAAAAAATTGAAGAAAAAGTGCCAAAATTTGCGATGATATTAAAGAACGTACATGGACCAAACAATTGGAAAATAGTAGTTCAAAAAACTGCTAATATGATGCTTGGTTTGGGAAATGGTAATGCTTTAAGTTTAGATGATTTTCAAAAAATTAATACCCCGGTAAAAATTACAGTAGGAAATTTAGACAATATGGTAACCATAGAAGAATCGGAAAAAGTTGTTAATGAATTACCGAATGGTGAGCTGGAAATTTTTGAAGACTTCAAGCATCCTATCGAGCAAATAGGTGTTGAAAAGCTAGCAAAATCTATAATTGGATTTATGAATTAATCCTCGCTATACTCAAATTGTTGAACCTTTACTTTAAACTTCTTTAAGAACTCCAATCCCTCATCTTCCTCTCTACCTTTGAATTGAGCATAACTGTGCAGGTAATATACTTTCTTAATTCCAACCGTATATACAACCCGAGCGCACGGTAAACATGGTGAAAGGGTTATATATAAAGTGGCTCCGTCAATTGAAGTCCCATTTTTGGCAGCATACATAATAG
>JAESSM010000072.1 GCA_016764115.1 Bacteroidia bacterium
AGATGATCCTGCAATAGGAGATTATACAATTATCTTCAACACATTACAGAAGGACGTTTCAAACTCTGAAGAAGAAGCTGTAGAACACATTTACCGACAGTTAAGAAACGCTGATCCTCCAGATTTGGAAACAGCAAGAGGTATTTTAGAAAGGCTATTCTTCTCAGATAAAAGGTATGACTTAGGAGAAGTTGGACGGTATAGAATCAACAGAAAGCTAGGTTTGGCAATTGATCCAGGTACAAAAGTATTAACCAATGAAGATATTATTTGTATTGTTAAGTATCTAATTGAGTTGAGTAACTCAAAAGCAGATGTAGATGATATCGATCATTTAAGTAATAGACGTGTTAGAACAGTAGGTGAGCAATTAGCTACTCAATTTGGAGTTGGTTTAGCCAGGATGGCAAGAACCATTAGAGAAAGAATGAATATCAGGGATAATGAGGTATTTACTCCTTCTGACCTAATCAATGGTAGAACTTTAACTTCTGTTATAAACACATTCTTCGGAACAAATCAACTATCCCAGTTTATGGATCAAACCAATCCATTGGCAGAGATAACTCATAAAAGAAGAATGTCAGCACTAGGCCCAGGTGGCTTAACACGAGAAAGAGCCGGATTTGAAGTTCGTGATGTGCATTATACACACTATGGACGTTTGTGTACGATAGAAACTCCTGAAGGTCCAAATATTGGATTGATATCTTCTTTATGTGTTCATGCAAAGGTTAATGAGCTTGGATTTATTGAAACTCCATATAGATCAGTTACAAAAGGAAAAGTTGATTTAGACAAAACTGTAACTTACCTAACTGCTGAAGATGAAGACGACAAAGTAATTGCACAAGCAAACGCCCCTATTGATGATAAAGGTAAGTTCAAAAAAAATAAAGTCAAATCCAGGTTCTTGGGGGATTTCCCTTTATCAAATCCAGATGAGCTTGACTTTATGGATGTATCTCCTAACCAAATAGCATCTATAGCTGCTTCATTGATTCCTTTTTTAGAGCATGATGACGCTAACAGGGCTTTGATGGGTTCAAACATGCAACGACAATCTGTTCCATTATTACAGCCACAGGCTCCAATAGTTGGTACAGGTATTGAAAAAAATGTTGCTACTGATTCAAGAGTATTGATCAACGCTGAAGGTGATGGTGTTGTAGAATATGTTGATGCGAATGAAATTGTGATCAGATATACAAGAAATGACAAAGAGAAACTGATCTCTTTTGACGGTGATGTTAGGCATTATAGATTAACCAAATTTCAAAAAACAAACCAAAATACTTGTGTTAATTTGAAACCTATAGTTAGAAAAGGTCAAAAAGTTAAAACAGGCCAGGTATTATGTGAAGGTTATGCAACTGAAAATGGCGAATTGGCTTTAGGTAGAAACCTGAAAGTAGCTTTCATGCCTTGGAAAGGTTATAACTTTGAAGATGCGATTGTTATTTCGGAAAGTGTTGTAAGAAATGATGTATTTACTTCGCTTCACATTGATGAATATCAATTAGAAGTAAGAGATACTAAAAGAGGAGAAGAAGAATTAACGCCAGACATTCCAAATGTTAGCGAAGAAGCTACGGCAAACTTGGATGAAAATGGAATTATTAGAATTGGGGCTGACGTAAAAGAAGGTGATATCCTAATAGGAAAAATTACTCCAAAGGGTGAATCTGATCCTTCTCCTGAAGAAAAACTTTTGAGAGCAATTTTTGGTGATAAGGCTGGTGATGTTAAAGACGCATCTCTTAAAGCAGCACCCTCAGTTAAAGGAGTAATTCTAAATACTAAGTTATTCTCTAGAGCAAAGAAAGACAAATCTACTAAAACCAAAGAAAAGGTTCAATTAGAAGAATTGGAACAAGAGAATCAAAAAGCGCTTGAAGATATTAAGTCTACTTTGGTTGATAAATTGTATATACTTGTTAGTGGTAAAACTTCTCAAGGAATTCAAAATCTTTACCAGGAAGATGCTATTCCTAAAGGAACCAAGTTTACACAAAAGCTACTTACAAGTATTGACTATTCAACTATTAATCATAGCAAATGGACGTTAGACAGAGAAACTAACAAACAGATAAAGACATTATTACACAACTACCAGCTTAAGATAAATGAAGTTGTGGGTGTCTTCAAAAGGGAAAAATTTGCAATCAGTGTTGGAGATGAATTACCAACTGGTATTCTAAAACTAGCAAAAGTTTATGTAGCTAAGAAAAGAAAACTTAAAGTTGGAGATAAACTAGCAGGTAGACACGGTAATAAAGGTATTGTGGCAAGAATCGTTAGAGAAGAAGACATGCCTTTCCTTGAAGATGGAACTCACGTAGATTTAGTGCTTAATCCATTAGGTGTGCCTTCTCGTATGAATTTAGGACAGATCTACGAAAGTATTCTTGGATGGGCAGGTTTAGAGCTTGGAGTTAAATTTAAAACTCCAATTTTTGATGGGGCGACTTTAGATGAAGTTAATGAATATATTAAAGAAGCTGGCCTTCCAGAGGGTGGTAAAACTTATCTATATGATGGAGGAACCGGTGAGAAATTTGACCAACCCACAACAGTAGGAGTAATTTATATGCTCAAACTTGGGCACATGGTTGATGATAAAATGCATGCAAGATCTATCGGACCATACTCTCTTATCACTCAGCAACCATTAGGTGGTAAAGCACAATTTGGTGGACAGAGATTTGGAGAAATGGAAGTTTGGGCCCTTGAAGCATTTGGTGCAGCTAACATACTTCAAGAAATATTAACTGTTAAATCGGATGATGTGATTGGTAGAGCAAAAACCTATGAAACAATTGTTAAGGGTGAAAACCTACCTGCACCAGGTATTCCTGAATCATTCAATGTGTTAATGCACGAATTAAGAGGCCTTGCGCTTGATATTAAATTAGACTGATAATAACAACATAACTATATAAATATGGCTTACAAAAAGTCTACCAAGATCAATAGTGACTTTAATAATGTTACTATTTTACTCGCTTCACCAGAAAGCATCCTTGAAAGATCCTTTGGTGAGGTATTGAAACCGGAAACCATTAACTACAGGACATATAAACCTGAAAGTGATGGATTATTCTGTGAAAGAATTTTTGGACCAGTTAAAGACTGGGAATGTCATTGTGGTAAATATAAAAGAATTCGTTACAAAGGCATTGTATGCGACAGATGTGGTGTTGAAGTAACTGAAAAGAAAGTTAGAAGGGAAAGA
>JAESSM010000216.1 GCA_016764115.1 Bacteroidia bacterium
CGTTTCTAGCCCATGCCTTAAATTGTTTTTCATTATTTGAGTTAAATATATTTTACCCGTTCCTCTATCATACCAAGTACATTTACCTTCTTGTTTGTCATTAACATATTAGTTTCCATTCTTATCCCACCACTAGAATAATATTTCTTATACTTTCCGTGTTTAAAACCGGGTTGGTCAGCTTTAACATAATAAACCTCATACGGATATAGTTTCCAATAATCATGGTACGTTGTGATTTTCTTAGTCGTTTGTCCAAAACAAACACTGCTTACAAAAAGCAAAATAAAAAGGCTGAGGGGGATTTTAAAGTTTTTCATAATTATGGGTTTTAATTTGATTTTTCAAATTACAAATATTTTCTTACTTGCCAAATTTAATTAAGTCAAATTAATAATTACTTATAAATATTACGGACGAAGAGTGATTGTGATGGTCAAAATAGGTCAATCTTACCCAAAATCTTCATACCTATTTTCTACCAACTGCTGATTTTGTGTTATTTATATAGTAAAATAGCGAGGTTCAAACCCTCTCTGGCGCAAGCGTCCGCTTGTGCTTAATAATAAAGCTGTAAACTTCATAAAAAAGTTATCGAACTTCAATTTATAATAGCATTTACAATCAAATAATTTAAAAAAGTTAAATTTGAAATCAGATGAGTCGAAAATATAAATTTAGAGACTAGGAGCAAATCTATTTTGTAAGCTTTGCTGTAGTGTACTGGATTGACGTATTCATAAGAAATGAATACAAGAACATATTGTTAGAAAGTTTTGAATATTGCCAAAAAAATAAAGGACTGGAAATATATGCTTATTGCATAATGACCAGTCATGTTCATTTAATAATTGGTACGCATGGAAATAATATGGAAGACACTTTAAGAGATTTAAAAAGTTATACATCAAAAAAGATGAAACATGCAATAGAAGAACATCCACAAGAAAGCCGAAGAGAATGGATGTTGTGGATGATGAAAAGAGCGGGAAATAAAAACGGAAACAACAAAGATTACCAGTTTTGGCAACAAAATAATCATCCTATAGAATTAAACACAAATGAAATGATTGATAAAAGGTTGGATTATTTACATAATAACCCAGTGGAGGCTGGATTTGTAACCAACCCCGAAGATTATGTTTATAGCAGTGCGCAGGATTATGCGGAAGAGAGAGGATTAATTGAAATTGATTTGATTCAGTAGGGATTTGGCACAAGCGGACGCTTGCGCCAGAGTAAAAGCTAGATCGGGCGAGCCTCTGGCTCGTTCGTATTATTCTTTAGGCATCTTGCCGAAGTATATTAAATTTGCATCATGTCAGAAAAATATAAATTGTACGAAGGCGGAGTCTTTTTTGTAACACTTACCACCGTGAGTTGGATAGACGTTTTTACAAGAAGTGAGTACTGTGATGAGATCATCAACAATTTAAACTATTGTATTAACAATAAGGGATTAGAAGTATATTGTTACTGTATTATGCCAAGCCATATTCATATAATAGCATCAACTAAAATAGGAACATTAGGCGATATACTACGTGACTTTAAAAGTTTCACAAGTAAGAAAATAATCAAAATGATATCGGAAAGCCAGACAGAAAACCATAAAGAGTGGTTGTTATATATGTTTGAATATTTTGGCAAGAGACAAAAACACAATCAAAAATATCAATTTTGGAAACAGAGTAATCATCCAATTGATCTACTCAGTAATCATTTTATTGACCAAAAAATTGATTATATCCATGGCAATCCGGTTAAAGCAAGAATTGTGGATGAACCAGAGAACTATGTTTATAGTAGTGCTTATGAATTTAATGAGTTATTAATGGAAAGTGTTTAATAGTATTGCTTCAGCCGGAGGCTTGGTAATGGTACAAACGAGGCAGAGCCTCGCCCGATCAATAAGTTTTTATTTGAAAATTCTTATAACGGAATCTTATAAACCCAACCGTGAGGATCAGGCTCTCTGGAAGTTTTGATCTTACAAAGAACATCTGCTAACATATTGCTTATAGGTCTATCTTCAATAGGAGGCAATATTATATCCTTGCCATTATATCCAATCTTTGCAATATGAGTTATGCTAGCTGCAGTGCCTGCACCAAAAGCTTCTTTTAAATTTCCATTGTGATATGCTTCGGCAACTTCATCAATTGAAAGTTCTCTTTCACTTACGTTATAATCCCTATCTTTCAATAATTGTAATATACTATTGCGGGTAATTCCTTCCAGTATATTACCATTAAGTATAGGAGTAATAACTTCATCTCCAATTACCACAAATACATTCATGGTTCCGATCTCTTCCAACAACTTTGGATTTTCAGCATTCATCCAAAGCATGTTGTGATAGCCTTTTTCGTTTGCCTCTTTAGCAGGCAATAGTGTAGGAGCATAATTTCCTGCAGCTTTATATTGTCCCATTCCACCTTTACATGCTCTAATATATTTTATGGATACAAGTACATTCACCGGTTCAGCATAATAAGGCCCAACAGGGCAAGTTATTATAATGAACTTAAACTTATTAGATGCTTTTACTCCTATGTAATCATCATCAGCAAAATATAAAGGCCGAAGATATAATGCGCTTCCCTCCTGGTCTGGTATCCAATCCCTATCAAGCCCCACCAATTCGTTAAGTGCAGACATAAACAACTCCTCAGGAATTTCAGGCATGCACATTCTTTTTGCTGTTTTACATAACCGTTTATGATTGTCCAAAGGCCTGAATAATTGAGGCTCTCCATTTTGACCTTTATACGCTTTCATACCTTCAAACAAACTCTGCCCATAGTTTAAACCATGTGACGCAGGATTAACAAGAAGTCTTTGATGCGGAATTATTTTAGCATTTCCCCAACCATTGCTATCATATTCTGCAATAAACATATGGTCGCTGAAAACTCGCCCGAAAGGAACATTATTTATTTCTATTTCCGAAAGGCGATAATTTTCGGTAAGTTGAATATCGATTTTCACTTCTGTATCTATCATATCCCTAAGGTAATAAATTTCAAGGACATGACCAATGAATAAACTACCTACGTTAGTAATTCAGCTAAATATTAGCAAAAAACTGAATATGAGTAATAATATTTGGTGAAACAGTGATAATTACTGTATTTTTTTTATAGCCTTCAATCTTTCTAGTAATGGTGGATGTGAATAATTAAAGAATACGTAAAGCGGATGTGGGTTTAAATTACTTAGATAGTTGACAGATAACTTCTTCAAAGCAGCAACCAAGAATTCCCCGTTAAAAGTTTTCGCTGCAAATTCATCCGCTTCAAACTCATTTTTCCTGGAGATCATATTCATAAACAATTCCATTACCGTAGAAATTGGACTATAGAGAATCCCAAAAGCCAGTAAGCCCATATAAAAACTTCCTTCTCTTGCTCCCATGGCTTGTGACAGGGCTTCCACATCAATAAACCATGAAAGCAAAAATAACATTAATCCAGTTTGTAAAATTGACATTATAATTCCCTGGGTAGTATGCTTCTTTTTATAATGACCAACTTCATGTGCTAAAACTGCAACCAGTTCATCCTTTGTGTGATCTTTTATAAGTGTGTCATACAATACTATTTTTTTACTCGATCCAATACCACTAAAAAATGCATTGGCTTTTGTAGATCTTTTGGAACCGTCTATAACCATAATATTAGTCAGTGGAAAATTGACTTTTAGTGCGTATTCTTCAATGGCTGTTCTTAAGTCCCCATTTTCTAAAGGAGTTAGTTTATTAAATAAAGGAAGAATCAAAGAAGTATAGAACATGAACATAAAAAGAAGAAATATTGTTATCACAACCCAAAAATATATCCAAAAACTGCTGCCTGCCCATTGATAAAACAAGACAAAAAGCGATAACAAGCCACCTCCGATAATTACTGTAAGTATATAACCCTTCAACTTGTCAACCAAAAAAGTCTTAACTGTCGTCTTATTGAATCCAAATTTTTCTTCTATAACGAAAGTGTGATAAACTGAGAACGGGATTGATATGATATCATTAAAGATGTAGAGAATTCCAAAAAATACTAAAGAAATTACAATAAGATTTTCTGAAATACTTCGTGCATAGTCATCGACAATTGCAAAGCCTCCACCAATGATCATTGCGAGCATAACAATTAAGCTCAAACCACTCGACCAAAAAGAGAAATTATAATTTGCCTTATCATACTTCTGAGACTTCTGGTAAGACTCTTCATCATATATCCCATCCAACTCTTCAGGCAGTTTAGCACTCCAGTTTTGATTATTTCTATAATCCAGAAACCGATCCAGAAGGTATTCAAATATCAATATCCCTATTATTATATAAAACAAAGTTTGAACCATCATTATAAATTTTTACATTAGTAAATCATTCCCAGACCTATGAAATTATTAAATACCCTGTGTTTCTTTATTTTATTAAGCTCATCCTCATCATTTTCACAAAATTTACTTGACTCCCTTTCTTTAGCAAAAGAAAATCTGCATGAAGATTTTGATAAAGCATTAAAAAAACCTAAAAAGGTTTATAAATTAATAATAAGCAACACTCTGTGGACAACATTGCCACCAGAAATTGGATCGCTAACTAATCTTCAATCATTAACTTTAGATAGAAATCCATTGAAGAATTTGCCAGCTCAGCTTGAAAATTTGGCAAATCTACAAATTCTAAGCATTTCAAATACATCTTCTTTAGACTATTGGCAAGAGGCACCCAAACTATCTAAATTATCGAACCTGGAAATACTAATTCTAAGTTACAATCAGCTTCCCCAAATTCATCCATTGTTATGTGAATTGTCTAATCTTAGGAAATTAGTTCTAAACAATAACAAACTCACTATTTTACCTGCTGAAATTGGGAAACTAGATAACCTTACAGAGCTTAATGTAAACAACAATCAGTTATCGGGATTGCCCTATCAAGTTATACAAATGACAAACCTGAAAAAACTTACGCTACAAAATAATTTGATCAGCTCTTTGCCTGCTAATTTCACCAATTTGAAACACCTAGCCGTATTGGATCTGAGCAAGAATAAGTCATTAAATATAGAAGTGACAAGTAAACAAATATCGTCTTTAGAAAATTTAAAAATACTTGATCTGAGGTATTGTAACTTGAAAGAATTCCAAGTCGAACTTTGTGACTTAAAGCAACTTCAGGAATTGAGCTTGAGCTTTAACCAAATAAAATCAATTCCTGACGAAATAGGCAAACTTGCTGCTTTAAGAAATTTAAGCTTGGGATTTAATCAATTAAATATAATACCAAAATCTATCGGTAATCTTAAGTTATTAGAAGATTTAAGTTTTTGGAATAACAAGATCATTGAAATTCCTGATGAGATCTGCAAATTGAAAAGCCTGAAGAACTTAAATTTGAGCGCAAATAAACTTACCAAGCTTCCTGAAAATATTGGTCAGCTTAAACAATTAGAAAAATTAGATCTAACATCAAATCAATTGACCGCGCTTCCTGAGAGTATTGAAGACTTGAAGAACCTAAAATTTCTAATTATAAGGCAAAATAACATCCCTCCTTCAGAAATAAAAAAAATCAAGAAATTGTTGCCTAAATGTGAAGTACAATATCAGTAATTTTATACAAATACGGAATTTGATTTACTAAGAGCCTCGTTAAATGCTTCCTGATCCAACCCAAGTTGTAAACCTTGATTTACAAAGTAATCTATCATGTTTTCTGTGGGCATATTTCCAACCAATTCATCTTTTGCCATAGGACATCCACCTAATCCCTTAATAGCACCGTCAAATCGTTTACATCCATTGTTATATGCTGCCTCCACCTTTTCCTCCCATGAATCAGGAGTAGTATGCATATGAGCTCCAAATTCTATATTCGGAAATTGTGGAATTAATTGACTGAATAAATAGGAAATGTTTTCAGGGTTTGAAACACCTACTGTATCTGCCAATGAAATTATTTTGATATCCATTTTGCTCATTCGCTCTATCCACCCACCAACCTCTACAATATTCCATGGATCACCATAAGGGTTGCCAAATGCCATAGATATATAAAGCACTAAGTCTTTATCATTTGCATGACAGATATTTTGAATTTCTTCAACTGTAGACAAGGACTGTTCTATGGTTGAATTCGTATTCCTCAATTGAAAAGTTTCTGAAATTGAAAAAGGAAAACCCAAATATTTGATCTCACTAAAAGTTGCAGCATCTTCTGCACCTCTAACATTCGCAATTATAGCAAGTAATTTTGTATTTGTATCAGATAGATCAAGTTGGGAAATCACCTCTTTAGTATCAGCCATTTGAGGAATGGCTTTAGAGGAAACAAAGCTTCCAAAATCTATTGTATCAAAACCAATCTTTAAAAGTAAGTTTAGATAATCTACTTTAACTTGAGTGGGTATAAAATTAGAAAAGCCCTGCATTGCATCACGCGGGCA